>JAYUPZ010000619.1:0-5742 GCA_043759805.1 Myxococcales bacterium
CGACGGGATGTTCAGCATTGGGCTTCGGCAAGGCGGCGGCTCCTCCAGGCGGGGGATAGGGCTTTCCATATCCCGCACCGTTGATCTTCAACGTCAGTGCGGGTTTTGTCTTCAAACGGGGATCAATTGGTGTGGCAAAAGACGACCACAGCGCAGCAAAATCAAGCGCAACACCGGCCGCGGCGACACCGGCCAGACCACCCCAGAATGTGGCAACGGCGGCGCGGTTTTTGCGGTTGAGCGTGACGACGCGATGGGGTTTGTCCTTGAGAATATGGCCGACCAGTGCACTCAGGACATGGCTCGGTCCAACTTCGATGAAGGTTCGTACACCCTCGGCGTACATTGACTCGATTTGTTCGGCGAAACGCACAGGTTGCGCAAGTTGTCCCGCGAGCAGGGCTCGCATTGCGGTGAAATCGTCGGGATAGGCAGCAGCTGTCGTGTTTGCAAATACGGGGCAAACTGGCTTGTGAAACGGAATCTCTTTGAGCGCTTCTGCCAGGGGCTGTTCGGCCTCGCGCACGATAGGACTGTGAAAGGCGGTCGCCACATCAAGACGCGTCGACGATAAGCCTTGTTGCGACAACAACGTTTCAATCGCTGCAATCGCCTCGGTCTGTCCGGACAGCACCACCTGGCGTGGGCTGTTGTGATTCGCAATCACGACGGCCGCATCCGGCCCGACGTGTCCTGCGCGTTCCAGAATGGCCTGGACCTCGGACATCGGCGCTGCAACAGATACCATCGCGCCCGGCTTCGCTGCAGCTAGTGCCATCACCTCACCGCGCAGCCGAGCGATCTTGAGGAAGTCGTCCTCATCAACCACGCCGGCCGCGAAAAGGGCGGTCACCTCGCCGAAACTGTGCCCGCCAACCGCTGCGGGTACGACGCCAAGCTGTCGGAGCAATCGCAGGTAAGCAAGGCTGGTGACACCGATGGCAGGTTGTGCCCACTGTGTTTCGCGCAGCTGATCTTGCTGTTTCGCGGTTTCTGCCTCCGAAAAAACCGGTCGTGGGAATACCACCCGGTCTAGCCGTTCTTTTGTGTTTCGATTGCGTTCCCAGGTGGCGTTGGCATCCCAGGCTGACTGTGCTGCCGGAAAACCCATGACCACCTCGGCGGCCATGTTCAGATACTGACTGCCCTGTCCGGGAAACAGGAATCCCACCTTCCCGTCGGGGACGCCGAAGGCAATTTCAAGCCCGCCCGGTGCAGAAATGGTCCGCTGTCGCGACGCCAGGTGCGCGGCCTGTTTCAGTTTGTCGCCTAGCTCGACAAGGTTTTGTACGACAAACGTGGCACGAGCAAGGGACTTTGCGTTGAATCGATGTTGCGTATCGTGGGCCCAGAAGGCCAATAGATCGTGCTGTGAAGCCTCGTCGTTGTCGCTTGCAAGGAACGATGTCGCCTGGTTTTGAATCGTCTCACACTTATGCGCGAGGGCCTCGGGTGTTTCGGCCGACAGAACGATGAGATATCCGTCCCGAGGTAGATCCCGGGCTGCTTGAAATTCGGTTCCCGTATATTCCTCAACTGCAATGTGGAAGTTGGAGCCCCCAAATCCGAAAGAGCTCACGCCCGCCCTGCGCGGATGATCGTCGGCGCGCACCCAGGGACGTGCTTGAGTGTTGAGATAAAAGGGCGAGGTCTCGAACGCGAGTTTCGGATCGGGACTTTTCACCTTGATCGTTGGCGGCAGAATTTTGTGGTGCAGCGCCATCACGGCCTTGAAAAGACCGGCCGCTCCGGCCGCTGCCTTCGTGTGCCCAATCTGCGATTTGACCGAGCCGAGTGCACACCAACCGAGGTCCTTGCTGCCCGTTTCCTCGAACACGAGTTTCAGCCCGCCGAACTCTGCGGCATCACCCGCGCGTGTGCCCGTACCGTGCGCTTCGATTAATTCGACGCTCCTGGCATCGAAACCCGCCTGTTCATAAGCGCGGCGGATTGCCTTGGCCTGTCCCTCGGAAACGGGGGCATAGACGCTTTTCGAGCGGCCGTCTGACGAGCTGCCGACACCCTTGATGACGGCGTAAATGCGATCGCCGTCGCGCTCCGCATCCGCAAGACGCTTGAGCGCTACCATGCCGATGCCTTCGCCAAGCAAGGTACCGTCTGCAGCATCCGAAAACGGACGGCAATCGCCGGTCGGCGACAGAGCCGGGGTCTTGCTGAAACAGACGTACATGAAAATGTCATTCATGGTGTCCGCGCCGCCTGTAATCACCAGGTCCGACTGATGCAGACGCAACTCGGAAACCGCCATGGCGAGCGCCGAAAAGCTGCTGGCGCACGCGGCATCTGTAATACAGTTAGTCCCACCCAGATCCAGCCGGTTTGCTATGCGACCGGCGACGACGTTGCCAAGCACACCCGGAAAGGTGCTTTCTTTCCACTCGACGTAGTTCGAGGCGATGCGGTCACACGCTTCGATAACCTTGCTTTCTGGGAATCCCATCTCACGCAGCGCCTTTACCCAGACGGGCCGCTGCAACCGACTCACCATGTTGCCGAGCAACTCCTGCGCCGAGGTCACGCCCAGGATGACACTCGTGCGATCCTTGTTGATGCGCCCCATTTGACCGCGGCATGCGTCTTCGAGGACCTGCTGTGCGACGATCAATGCGAGGATTTGGTTGGTGTCGGTGGATGGCACGTTCGACGGCGGCACACCCCAGGCCACCGGATCGAAATCGACATCGGAAAGGAAGGCGCCGCGACGGGCATAGGTCTTGTCGCGGGCACCTGGATCAGGGTCGTAATAGTCGTCGATAAGCCAGTGGGTTGCCGGCACGTCCGTGACCAGATCTCGCCCAGCGAGAATGTCGCGCCAAAATCCATGGCGGTCTATCGACCCGGGAAACAACGCGGACGCGCCCACGATAGCGATCGGCATCTGCGATGCTGCGCTCGGCGGGGTGACAGGTAATCTCGGGTGGGGTTTCAGTCAGGGGCTCCCAGGGGGTCTCGCAGTATAAAGGAGGAAGCCCCCAAGGGTAGGTCGACCGGGTACTTTGCTGCAGGTATTCTCAGATGAGACGGCGGGGCGGAAACTGAAATGCGCTACCCGCTAGCGGAAGCCCGGCGCTGCGCAATTGCTGCGCGCGGGTTACGGCTGCCGCACCTTCGAGCAAATTGAGCGCAATCTGGACCACCGTTCGCTCGCCGGGAACTTCCAGGAACGTTCCGCGCACCCAGGCATTGAAGGCACCCATTGCCGGCCCACACCAGATTTGATAGTCGGCACGCCGTTTTGCGTCGTTGTCGATGGCCCATCGACTTGAAAGCCCCAAATACCACCGGAAAACGAGCGCCATGCGGTGTCGGGGTTCGGTCTCGGCCCGCTGCAACTCGCGTGGATCGCGCTCGGCGAAAAACGTCTGAACTTCGCGCCAGATGTCGTCGCAGGAGGCGCCGAGGACCTCCTTCTCCAGTTTTAAACGCACCATTTCAGGCATGAATTCGATGCCGTCGTGGCTGCGGTACGCCTCGTAGAGTTTCAGCGCGCGTGGCCCGAAAAGGGTGCCGCGCCGCAACACCTGGACCTTGACGCCCAGCTCGAACATATCGGCCGCGGGGGCCATGATCACGTCCGCGAGTCCCGCTTGCGCCAGCAAAGTTTTCGCGTCCGTACCAATTCCGGCCTCGACGGCGCTTTGATTGATCGATCCGGTGACCACATAAGCGGCCCCGAGAGCGAATGCAGCTGCCACCGATTCGGGGGTACCCATACCTCCGGCGGCTCCCAACCGAACCGGGTAAGGCATCGGTTGCCGGAGTGCCAGTGCGTCGCGCAGACGCGCGATCGTCGGAAACAATGAGCCGAGCGGCCGGTTGTCCGTGTGCCCACCCGAGTCGGATTCAACGGTGATGTCCCCGGCGACCGGTATCTGCAAAGCAAGCGCAGCCTCGTCGGCACGAAGTTGTCCCGCTAAAACAAGCGCATTGAGCATCGCAGCGGGCGCAGGTTGCATGAACGCCTCGGCCACCTCGGGTCGCGAGATCTTGGCGAACAGGTGGTGACGACGCAGAACCCGTCCATCCGGCGCACGAGTCAAACCCGTGGCGTACAACCGTACCACGGCAGGCGTGAGCCCCATGAAGGCCGAAGCGCATACCCTTTGCACACCGCGTTCAATGAACAGGTTGGCGATCGCATTCTCGAGCGCAGGTTCGGCCGGCGAATGGATGAGGTTGATTCCCCAGCAAGGCGCAGAGGCATCGCGACCAAGGCTTGCTTCGAGTTCGTCGATGGCAGCAACGACCCGCTCCGGTGAGAGCCCGGCTGCGCCGAAAAAGCCCAACATGCCAGCTTTCGCAATGGCAATTACCATGCCCGTGGTCGCGATGCCGTTGGCCATTTCACCGGTGACATAGGGAAAGCGTAAACGGTGAAATTCGCAAAACGACCGGTCACCAAGCCACTCCGGAAAAACGGCAGGCAAACGCCCCATCCAGCCCATTGCGCCGGCGATTGATGCGCCGGTGGAAACCTGTCCTCCAAACGCAACACCCATCGCACCGTTTTGCGGATCTCGCAGCACGTGGGTCGGTTCGCGAAAACGATGGGCCGCGGCGTTCAAGCCTGCCGAGGTGAAGACGGGCGCCTCGTTGCCGGGTGACCAGGTACCGATCGCTTCAAGGGGATTCATCTGTTCAAATCATTCCTCGACGAAGTTCAGGTCGCGACCAAAAGTTTCGTCGATGCCCCGCAACGCGATGAAGGCGATGGTGAGCGTGACAACACCCAGGGAAAAAGCCGCCGTGGTTGCGCCATAAGAGGCGCGCAATGCAAGGAAGGTGGGCGTAATCAGTGCCACGGCACCACGCACAAAGTTGGGTGCGGTGGTGGTCACGGTGGCGCGCAAGTTTGTACCGAATAACTCGCTGGCGGTCGTGACGAAAACGGCCCAGTACCCGGCCGCGATACCGAGGAAAAGCACCACGGCGTAGAAAGTAAAGAGTGAGCTGGCTGCGACGGTAAAATAGAGAACAACACCGACGGCAGTGGCGACCAAAAATGCGCCCAGGATCTTGCGGCGATTGCGGAAGATCTGGCTCAAAAATCCGCTGCCGAAGTCGCCGATTGCAAGACCAATATAGGACGCCATGACGGCGTCGGGCGCGCTCGGCGGAGGATTCATGCCGGCCGCCTTGCCTAACTCGGGTGCAAAGGTGACCAACACGCCGATGACGTACCAGATGGGCACGCCGACCAGGATGATGCTGACGTATCGTCGCACACGAATCCAGTTCGAGAACAACATGAAGAAGTTCCCGCGAGAAACCTTGGCATCTGTCTTCACGCCTTCAAATAAGCCCGATTCCATCACGCCGATTCGCAAGAGCAAGAGACCAAGACCCAATCCGCCGCCAATGAAATACGAAAGCTGCCAGCTGGCGTTCTTGCCAACAGCGACGGCCACCATTGCACCGCAAATGCCAACTGTCGCGACGATCGTGGTGCCGATGCCGCGGTTCTCTTTCTTCATGCTTTCGCCAACGAGGGTAATTCCGGCGCCCAGCTCACCCGCGAGACCCACGCCCGCGATAAACCGGATCCACGCATAAAGCGATACGGGATCGGCGCCGAACAGTTCAGCCAGCGTGCCGAGCATGCCGTTGGCAATGTTGGCCAGTGAATAGAGCAAGATCGATCCAAACAGGACCGAGAGTCGGCCGCGCATGTCGCCCAGGATCCCCCAGAGCAATCCACCGAGCAGCATGCCTATCATCTGC
>JAYUPZ010000620.1:0-2710 GCA_043759805.1 Myxococcales bacterium
CCGAAGGCTCCGGGAGCCGATGTCGAATTGCCCATCCGCGATCGCAATCAATTGGCTGCGATGCGCTCGTCCCTGGTTCGCCTGTGCGAAGGCGCCGATCTCGTGATTTACGACACGATGTTTACCGACAACGACTACAAGATTCTGCCGCATTTTGGACACTCGCGGCCGATGGACGCCATTGATATTTGCCGCGAAGCCGGGGTAAGTAAACTGGCGCTTTTTCACCACGCGCCGGAACGCAGCGACGACGAGGTAGATGCGATGCTTGAAACCGCTCGCAAGCTTGCACGAACCGTCGCACCGAATTTGACCATTTGCGCGGCCTATGAAGGCTTGCAGCTTCCACTCGGAGGACCGCGCTGATGGAGATAACCTTTTGGGGCGTCCGGGGATCGATTCCTTCGCCGGGGCCAGCAACGGTCCGCTACGGCGGGAACACACCTTGTGTTTCGGTGACGCTTGCGGGTGGCGAGCAGATCATGTTCGACTGTGGTACGGGTGCCCGAAACTTCGGCAATGCCCTCATGTCGACGCCTTTCAGCAAGGGACAGGGTCAGATGACGGTGGTGTTGTCGCACGCGCAGTGGGACCACATTCAAGGGTTCCCGTTCTTCCGACCTTTCTATATTCCGGGCAATCGTTTCACGGTGGTGGGCGCACGCAGCGCCGCCGATCTGCAAACCGTCCTCGAAGGTCAGATGGCCGCGCAGTACTTTCCGGTTCAAACGTATCGCAACATGGCCTCGTCAATCGAGCTTGTCGGCGCGATGGACAAAGATCGCATTGCCATCGGCAATGCAACGCTGCGCGCCTGTCCGATACCGGGAGGTCCACCCGGGGCTGCCGGCTATCGCCTGCAAGATGGAAAAAAGGCGATCGCTTACGTCGGACATGGCAGCCCTGAAGGGGGTACGCCTGCCGAGATCCAGGACCTGTGTCGCGACGTGAATCTGTTGATCCACGAGTGTTCGTTTACCCCCGAAGACAGCTCACGCTATCCGACTCGCCAGTTGGTCTCGCTTGACCAAACACTGGAGACGGCGATCGGATCCGGTGCCAAGAAGCTGGCTCTCGTCCACTACGATCAGGACTACACCGACGTTGAAGTCGATGCGCTGGTCGCGCGCGCACGTGCTGCGGTTGCAGAACGTGGCTCAAAGCTTGAGGTTATTGGGGCGGCCGAGGGGTTGAGTCTGAAGGTTTAGGGCTGTCGCTAAACGCGAACCACGCCTTTTTTCAGCAGCGACTGCAGCTGTTCAGCGGTGGCCAGATCCGGTGCATTCGCCCGATCAAAAACGCTTTGCAAGGTGCCGCCACCAAGCGCGAGCTCGAACACGTCGAGTTCCTCGGGCTTGAGATCACGCAGACGAACTGGCAACGGGCGTGGAATCGTGATGACAGAGGCCAGCGGCGGAAGCTTTTCGGTCGCAACCGCGAACTCGTCCATCTGGCGCATGCCTTCCATCAGCAGCGCCTCGGTGGAGTCGTCGATCTCTTCGCCGGCCGGAACGGCGATTTCGTCGCCCTGCTCAAGCTCGAAGAAACCAGAATTCCAGGTGAGCAGTCGGTACATCACCTTGCGGGGATTGCTGTCGCCACTGTCGTCTATCTTGGCAAAGTAGATCTGACCCTTGCGGAAGAAAATACGCCCGGTACCGTGGTCCGTTCGTAGCACAAGCTGTCCAGACTTTCGGCTTGTAGACAAAAGTTGAATCAGGTCGGGCAACGGGATCTCGTCAATGCTTCCCGACATGCTCCGCGACGGGGGTCGCTGATTGGCTTCAACTTGCATTTTGGACCGAGCCTCGGTTTCTGACAGGTTGTTCTTGACCGCTTCACCATTGAGGACGACCAGTTTGATGATCGACGTCCCAATCAGAATGCGGTCTCCATCCTTGAGCTCAACGGTTCGAATTTTCTCGCCGTTGACGAAGGTTCCGTTCGTGGAACCGAGATCTTCAATGCTAACGGCGGTCGATTCAGTGTGAATCTTGGCATGTTTGCGCGACACCATGTCCTCGACGAGCACCATATCAAGCTCGGAAGATCGACCGATCACAATCTCCCGGTTCGGGCGCAAGGGAAACTCGCCTCCCTGGTATTTGCCGGAGATGAACCTCAATGCCCACAAAGCGGTTTCGTTCGGGGCGTCCGTTTTTTCGTTTTCTTGCACCGCGATTATGGCCTAAACCTGCTCAATTACTTGCATACTATGGCGAGGTCCCCGGGTCGTCAACAAAGCCTGTTGCACGAATATCCTCCCCTCAGCGACCTGAAAGCACTTGATCCAGTGCATCGGCAGTTGCTTCTTCAACCAAAAGTCCGGAATGGGTCGTCGGCAAAATAATGTTTTGCGCGCCCGGCAATAGCGCCCTTCGAACAGGTGCAAACCGATCGTTTTGCCCCGTGACGGTGAACAAACGTACACCTTCGGGCAGCGGTCCTTCCTTCAACACTCGCAAAAAGGTACTCGTCGGTAGCAACTGGCGGGCGGCACCCAGCGGCTCGGCAAGAAATCCCAACAGCGCTGACCAGGTTCCCCCGACGGGCGATCCCAACAGGACAAGGTTTCGAACCCGACGTTTCTGGTCGAGCTGTTTAACGTAGAAAAGTCCTACCAGGCCCCCCATGGAGTGGCCAACGATGTCGACCTGCTGCAGCCCGGTTTGTTCGAGGATCGATTCGACCTTTCGGGCGATATGCGCCG
>JAYUPZ010000621.1:0-2682 GCA_043759805.1 Myxococcales bacterium
CCGTGACAAGATCGCCCCAACCCAGTTGCGGGTCTGGAAGAAAGTCGTAATTCACCTTTGGTTTGAAAACCACCACTCTTCCGTGATAGCATTCTGGGCGATAGGCCGCTGCGGCTGCGTCGTTAATTTCCTGAACACTCGCCTCAATCGGTGGAAGGCCAGGTCCGGCGGTATTCTGCCTAGAATGCCGGCCAAGTGCCTTCACAAAGGCTGACAACTCACCATCTTTGGCTACCCGTAGTTTATTCGAGAGATAATTGGGCCAGTGACTGAAACCCAAGTGGGCCAGATTGCTCAGATGAAACTTCACCTTCTGTCGGAAATAGGAAAGCCGGCCAGTGTGATCCATCCGAGTGAAGTTGTAGGTGTCCAGCAACGCGACCAAGGCCACTTCATACCCATCTCGCCGAAGAAGCTGGGCGATTTCATAAGCGATGGTTCCTCCAAGGCAGTAACCGCCCAGACAATAAGGTCCATCCGGCTGAAGCTCGCGGATTTCACCGAGGTACTTCTTGGCCATTTCTTTGATTGTCGTGAGCGGTGGTGCCTTTCCGTCCATACCCTGTGATTGGAAACAGTAGAACGGATAATCTGTTCCCAAACGCCGTGCTAAATCACGGTACAAAAGCACGTTGCCGCCGGCACCGTGAATGCAGAAAAAGCGTGGTTGCGATCCTTGGGTTTGGATGGGAACTAGGGAAGGCCATGCAGATGCAGCGTCAGACTTGGCCTCAAGAATTACTGCCAATTGTTTGATCGTCGGGCTTCGCAGAAGCGTGGCTAGAGGCAACCGTCTCCCAAAAACACGATCTATCTCGTTAAATAGCGTAGCCGCAAGGATGGAGTGACCACCCAAATCGAAAAAGCTGTCGTTGCGTCCGACGTGCGGGGGCTTCAAAAGGGACGCAATGATTCCGGCAAGTTTCACTTCAATCGCGCCACGTGGAGCTTCATCTGCCCTCTCTTGTTCGGAGGGGTATTCCGGGCGCGGCAGCGCTTGCCGATCAATCTTGCCGTTTGGTGTCAGCGGCAGCGTTTCGAGCAAGACAAACGCCGACGGGATCATGTAATCAGGCAACGTCAGCCGCAGCGCGGCACGCAGTGCTGGAATATCGGGCGCAGACGGCTTCGTCGCCTCTTCCCCAAAACGCTGGACGCTGACTTCATGTGTCGAGTTTCGGCGACTGCATCCATCGCCGGGTATTGACTCGGGCACTCGCGCTTTCGGCACAACGTAGGCGATCAACAGCTTCTCCCCCAATTCGTCTTCGCACGCCACTACGACCGCCTGATCCACTCCTTCCTCACGGGCCAGTGCAGCTTCGATCTCGCCCAACTCGATTCGAAAGCCGCGCAGCTTTACTTGGTGATCAACTCGGCCAATGAATTCAATCTTACCGTCGGAATGGAAACGAGCTAGATCACCGGTTCGGTAAATCTTACCTGATCCCTTGGCATCAAACGGATTTGAAATGAAGCGTTCACTTGTCAGTTCGGGTTGGTTCAAGTAGCCGCGCGCAACACCATCGCCACCAATCAAAAGCTCTCCCAAAGCACCCACCGGCACCTGCTTAAAGGTGTCGTCCACGATGTAAGCTTGGGTATTTGCGATCGGTCGTCCGATAGTGATGGGTTTGCCGGGTAGCAGTCGTTCGGTCGTTGACCAGATCGTCGTTTCCGTAGGCCCATACATGTTCCAGAGTTCTCCGCAGCGTTCCAACAGGCGTTCCGAGAGATCGACGCCAAAGGCTTCACCTCCGCACAGAATTTTCAAGCGCCGGTTTCCGCGCCATCCCGCGTCGATCAGCATACGCCAGGTTGCGGGGGTGGCTTGCATGATCGTTGCCCCGCTATTCGCGATCAACTCCGCGAGACGCACACCATCCATGGCGATATCACGCGGGGCAATCACAACCTTCGCACCCGTGACTAACGGCAGAAACAGATCCAAGCCTGCAATGTCGAAGGACAGCGTGGTGACGGCCAGCAGCACATCGTCCCGACGCAAGCCCGGAGCTTGCCGCATCGAGTAGAGAAAATTGACGACCGCACGATGAGGAATTTGAACACCCTTCGGATGCCCCGTGGAGCCAGACGTGTAAAGAATGTAAGCGAGGTTTTCTGAAGAAAACGAACGACGGCCGGGCGGCCGAGATAACTCACCCGCTAGACCGTCCACGAACACCACCTGTCCTTGGTATTCAGGTAATTCCATTGCCAGCCGTTGCTGTGCGACCACGATCGAGATTTGTGCATCGGCGACCACAAAGGCCAGGCGTTTTGTCGGAAAATAAGGATCGAGCGGTACGTAAGCACCACCTGCCTTCAAAATACCCAACAATCCGACGACCATCTCCACAGAACGCTCGACGAAAAGTCCAACACGCGTCTCTTCTTCCACGCCCATCTGCCGCAATTCGGACGCGAGTACCTCGGCGCGATGATTTAATTCGCGGTAGGTCAGGCGGTTGCAGATGAACTCGACAGCAATTGCGTCGGGGGTCTCTTCAACCTGTTCCTCGAACAGCGCGTGGATCGTCGCATCACACGGGTATTCCACCGCTGCCCGATTCCCTTCCATCAGCACTTGCCGCCAAAGTTCACTTTGGGAAAACGCGGCGGCAATTTTCTTCGCCCGAACAACAGGTAGGTTGTTATCATTATGAGGACGCATCGGAACTG
>JAYUPZ010000622.1:0-5679 GCA_043759805.1 Myxococcales bacterium
GGATTAAAGTCGAAGCCGAAGAAGGTTCCTACGAGTGCCGGGGAAAAAGCCGCCGTGCCGACCATGGTGGCCACTGCCGTTGTTTTGTCGACCTTGTAGAGCTTGCCGCTCGTGAGGGCGTAGAGATCCCCGGATTCGGGGCGCAACGTCAGACCGACCAGGGATTCACCGACGCCAAGGCCCGTAATAGCCAGTGAGGTTAGGAAGATGCCGGGCGCCGACGCTTTGAAGGTGAGCAACTTGTTCGTTGCATCGATGGCGAAGATGGTCGGGTCGGAAACCGTGCCCGTGTCGGCCGATGCATCCAGCCGCGTAGCCACTGCGGTGTCCACTCCCGGCGACGAATTTGTGTCGGCGACCGCCGCGTCGAGGGTCATGTTGGTCCCGCTGTCACGGTTGTCCACAACTTTGTCGTCGTCGTCACAACCCACAAGGGCGGCCAAGGAAAAGCTTGTTGTCAGCAATAAATGGAAGATTTTCATAGTTGTATTGTCTCCAGTTTAAGAACACTCGAATGGGATAATTCCCAGCCGTTACTTCCCAAATAATACGCCGGATTTAAGTTGTCGGATCGCGATTTGTAGAATGTCAGAATCTTGTGTGACGGTTGAATGTCATAGCGACGTTACTTCCTCCGACTATTTTGAAACGCCGGTTACGGAATCGCAACACGCCTATGCCCAGTGGTTGCCTGGGACGGTGACGACAGCCACGGTACAACGCGGCACGCGCATTGCATCGGCCCTGGGTCGTGGCGAAAGCAATGAATCGAGGTGAATTTTGTCGCCTCTCTGTCAGCGCTGTGGCGGGCGTCGTGGCGGGTGGCAGCGCGCGGGGGAGCCAAAAACCGGCCGATGCGTCTCATCCCGTGCCCCTGCGAAAGCTGGGATCCACCGGCGAGCTGGTCTCCATGCTCGGGCTGGGCGGCTCGCACATCGGCGACAAGAAAAAACTGACCGATGCGCAAAGCACCCGGCTGATGCGTGCGGCGGTGGACGGTGGCATTACCTTCTTCGACAATTGCTGGGATTACAACCAGGGCCTGAGCGAAGAACGAATGGGCAAGGCGCTCGGGGACGGCTACCGGAAACGCGTCTTCTTGATGACAAAGCTTGACGGACGCACAGGCAAAGCGGCAACCGCTCAGCTCGAGCAGTCGCTGACCCGCCTGAAAACCGATGTCATCGATATGGTCCAGGTTCACGAAGTGATACGAATGAGCGATCCCGAACGGTCATTCGCACCCGACGGCATTATGAACGCACTTCAGAAGGCCAGGAAGGCGGGCAAGCTGCGTTACATTGGATTTACGGGCCATAAAGATCCGGCCATGCATCTGGCGATGTTGCGTGCGGCGGAGAAAGCAAACTTCGTATTCGACGCTGTGCAAATGCCACTAAACGTTATGGATGCCCACTACCGGAGCTTCGAGCAGCATGTATTGCCGGTGCTTGAAAAACAGGGCATTGGGGTTTTGGGAATGAAGGCCCTGGGCGCCGGAGATATCTTGCAAAGTGGTGTCGTCACCGCGCAAGAATGTTTACGTTACGCCCTTAGCCTGCCCACGTCCGTGGTCATTACCGGGATTGATAGCGACAACGTGTTGCAACAAAACCTCAACCTTGCGCGTAACTTTGTCCCGCTCTCCCCGTCAGAACGCTCCAGCCTTCTGGCTCGAACTGCGTTGGTCGCCAAAAATGGCAAACACGAGCTGTTCAAGACGGGGACAACGTACGACGGTACCGTCAAACATCCACATTGGCTCGAAACTGCCAAGTTGTAGGTCCCGCAACTCACCCACGCGATTCGACGCCAAGACGACGTGTCACAGTTCCTTGGTGCGCTTAGCCCTTGGGAAGAATAAGCACCACTCGGCGATCCGATAAAATTGGCACGCCTCGAGAGCGGCGTTGCTCCAGCCGGTGGTGACGCAGTAGTTGCGGCTGTGATTGTCGCGATGATGCACACGATGATGATGGGGCGGCAAAATCAACCAAGATTTTTGCAGAAACGTTACCCATCTCCCGGGTGTTTCAACATGCGACCAACGGTGAAAAAGATTGGTGAGCAATAACCCTGCAGAAAAAACCAGCAAAAAGGTCTCAAAGGCCACCGATCGAGAAGGTGGAAGGATGAGGAACGGAACCAAACCGAGCGAGCTGTTGCCGACGAGTTCAAGGAAGCTGTGGCGGGTGAGGGCCATGGGGTCCCGATGGTGCTCACGGAACGGCGCAATGAAGAGCCGACCGATGACGGGCGTGTCTTCCTCGAAGAAGGTGTCGCAAAACCAATGGGCGATTCCCGAAGCGATGTCGGAGGCGAGGTACCCCAGCACGGCGGCCGGTACCATCGTGAGCAGCGTGACAGGCCCGTCCCCCAACCCGACAAGGGCAAACCCGTGGCGAAGGTATAATGTCAAAAAGACAATTATCGAAATCGCCTCGATTATCTTATTGACACCTGGTCGCGTCATCGGCACTGCGGACTATACTAAAATGTTTCGCGATTGTTGGCTAAATTCCTCGCACTCGCGCCGGAGATGCCAAACGTCGACCTTCCGCGACTCACGCCGACCTTTTGGTCTGAGTGATCCGCACATCCCTGGCGTCAAGGTCGGCGGGGATGAGAGGCACCTGCAGGGTGAACGTGGCCCCTCGTCCGGGCCCTTCGCTGCTCACGGTCAAACTCCCACCAACCGCCGTCGCCGCCAGGCTGGAAGCGTGCAAGCCGAATCCATGCCCGTCTTTGCGCGTGGTGAAGCCCTGCCGGAACATGTGAGGCAAATGGATGTCGCTGATGCCGATGCCATTGTCGGTGATGGAAAACATTAGCGTTTTTTGATCCGGTGCAGCGTGGATGGCGATGTTGAGGGTACGTATCTCCGGATCGACCGCGTCCATCGCTTGCCAGGCATTGTTGACGAGATTGATCAAGATCTGTAGCACGCGGTGCTTGTCGAGCCGAACCCGGGGCAAATCGGCCACGTCTTTGTGAACCGTGACACCTTTCTGGCCAAGCGCGATGGTTTGCATGCGCAGCGCATCGTCGATCAGAGTCGCGGGTTCAACGGACTCCTCCAAAAACACCCCGGTGCGGGCGTGATTCTGTTGCATGGCCACGATCTTTTTCACGTGATCCACGTTGTTCGTCAGTCCGGCGAGTTCGGCCCGGAGACGTTGACGTTCGCTCTCCAGAAAATTAGACAGTGCCGCAACGAAGGCTGGGATCTTCTGCCCGCGGGGGGTGGCAACGAATTGCGGCAGATCGACGGCATGTGTTTGCAGGAGCTTGGATAACTCGGCCAGGTCGCCAAGTTTCGAGCTCCGCAAACCTTCCTCGACCAGTGAAGCCGAGACATTGATGCTGTTAAGCACATTCCCCACGTTGTGCAGCACGCCGGTGGCGATCTCCGCCATGCCGGCCTCACGCGCGGCCGCCATGAGTTCCTTCTGGGCCCCTTTAAGATTCGATTCAGCCCGGCGGCGGACCCCGATCTGGTCCTGCAGTGCGGCGTTGGCCATTCGCAATTCCGCCGTGCGCGCCTCGACCCGCAATTCCAGATCGCCGAGTACCGTTTGCAGCGCTTGTTCAGCCTCGCGTCGCACCGCAATCTCCCCTACCAATAGACGGTTGGAACCCCCCAGTTTTCGCGCGCGATCGACGGCGATCAGCGCCAACGCCAGGATGCAGACGAAGGTAGCCACCACCGCTGGCTGGAACCAGTCGCGTTCTTGCAGCGGAAGAGCGACGGATTCAAAGCGAACTTGCACTGGCGTTGGATCGACGTCGAGCCCCTCGTCCTGTGCGCGTATCTCGAACGAATGGTTGCCGATTGCCAGGGACTGCACCGGCAACCCTTCACGCGGCAGCGCTTCGAAGGGTGACCATGTACCTTGATCAAATCGCCAGGAGTACCGAAAAGTTTTCTGGTTTCGTTTGACGCCGAAGCGCTCGATGGCGTCGGCGTCAACGCGGAATCGCTGGTTTTGCTGAACCCGCGTGCTGTGATTTAGAATAAACGTTTCGGGCGCGATGCCATCGGGGTGATATCGAAACACGCTTGCGTCCCGGGCGGGCGTGTCGTCAAGTGCGATCCACAGGTTGCCGTCACCGTCGGCTATAGCGGGCGAACCCGTTTCATAGGCGCCGAAAAAACTGAGCGGCGTGGGTGCGTTGCGTTGCTCTTTGCTCACGCGGTAAACGCGATCGGCAGCCGCAACAGTCACGAGGTCGTCGAACGACACAGCAGACGCAACCTCGCGCTCCAGCTCGAACGGGAACATCTTGCCGTCCCGGTAAGCAACGAAGCTGGAGCTGCCTCCGCGGCTGTCGTCGAAGGCAAACCACGTGGTGTCCCGGGTTGTGAGAATGCTCGCGGTGTTGGCACGAAATTCGTCGCGCAATCTAGCCGGTGTTCCGTCGTTACCGGGATCGACCTCGAATAAGAAGGCACGCGTGCTTTGCGCATTGACCCACACTTTGCCTTGCTGATCCGGCGTGAATTCGATCACCGAATCGGGCGGGCTCGCTTGAAAATCGATCGGGTGCAGCTCCGCGGACCGTTGATCCAAATGCGCGAGCACGAAGCGACGGTCTACCGTGCGCTCGAGCAGGAGCCACACCCCGTGCGTCATGTGAGGCTTGAGGGTGCCGGTACTGCCAGGTGGGAGGCGGTCCGATCCGGGCGCGCGCCGCCACTCGGCGTCATGTAGGTAGACCACTGCGGGGGCGCCCCCGGACTCCGTGCCGAACACCCAGGGCTGGCCCGCGGCGTCGATCGCCAGGCTGATCGCGCTTGCAAGCCCGAGGGTGACCGGCGGATGGCGCGCCAGCACAACCGCCGCTTTCTCCAGGACGACCTCGTCACCCTGTAGACGCCAGCGTTCCTCCCGTGCGCCGAGTTCTCGAGGAGGCTCCGGGCCGGGGAGAGCGACGAACCCGCCCCGCTCGAATGCAAAGGTTCCGGGGACGGCCTTGAAGTGGCCCGTGGTAGACGCGCCGTTGAAGACGACTCGGTTTTTACGATCCAAGTACGCAGGTAGCGGCAGGTCGTCATAGGCTGTCCATTCGGCGCCGTGACGCTGCCAGCGCACGATGGTGCCTTGCGAACCCACGACCCACAGTGCGCCATCCGGCGCTTCGCGGATAGCCTGGGCCCAGAACGCCCAGCGCGAAAGCGTTGGCGACAGGGTTGCAAACTCCCGGCCATTCCATGTGGCCAGTTGGGCGCCCAGGTCCACATCGTACACGTTGACGAGCGATAATCCCGCTGCGGTTTGCATGATGACGTTGAAAAGGCCGTCGTAAGCCGGGACTTTCATCGGCGCGAAGGTCCAGTGCCCGTCCTTCAACGACAGAACGCCGTCGCGGCAAGGCGCGTAGGTGCCGCCGTCAGCGGTTTCTCCCATTGAGAAGGGCACATTGTCACCGTTGCAGCCGGGCGTCGAAAGTGGCTGCCAGCGGTCCCCTTCCTTCTGTGCCATGCCGCCCTTGGTCAGCGCGAATTGTCGACCCCTCGAATCCCGAAAATAGGAGCGCACCTTTTCATGCGGTAGGCCATCCTCCGTGTGATACCCGCGCCATTTCCCGTCTCGGTAGGACGTGACGCCGCCCCGGGTTGAATGCTCAAGAAAAAGATCACTCCAGAACCACAACGTGCCATCGGGATCCTCGGCGATT
>JAYUPZ010000623.1:0-12073 GCA_043759805.1 Myxococcales bacterium
GGGCATTCCCTTGCAGGAGTTCCCATGTTCCGTCTGATTGCACTATGTAGTTCGTGTGCGAGATGGTTGTTGTGCTGCGCTGCCCTCGTGGGTGGTTCAGCCTGCACCGGGGCGATTGGCGTGAAGGGTGATCCCCCGAACCAGGACGGTGAACTTCCGCCGGAAGAGGATGATCGCCTCGGCCCCATAGGGGAGCCTATTGCCGGCCAGCCGCCGAGCGGGCCTCCCGGGCCCCGACCGTTGTTGCGGCTGGATCGGACTGAGCTTGCGAACACGCTGAAGGATCTGCTGGGCGTGGAGGTAGAGGTGCCGAGCACCATCTTCGATACGAAGGGCCGCTCGGGGTTTACCCAGGGGGCGCCGTTCACCAGCGTTGAGGCCGGCATCCTGGTCGACTGGACGGGCAAGTTGACCACGGATGCGACCGACACGTTGGTAACCCTGGCTGGTTGCACGGCAACACCGGCCGAAGGGGAAAGAGACGCGTGCGCGAAGACGTTCATCGAACGATTCGGCCGGCGCGCGTTCCGGCGTCCCTTGACGCAAGAAGAAACCGACGATCTGTTTAACTACTACCGCGAGCGCTTGCGCAAAGAGAGCAATCACGATCATCGCACGTCTCTGCGCAGCCTGGCCTGGCTCATGTTGCAGTCGCCACGGTTTTTGTACCACTGGGAGAAAACGCCGGGACCGTCCCCCGTGCAAGACGGGCGCGTTGTGCTCGGGCCTCACGAAATAGCGGCGCGCCTGTCGTACCTGTTCTGGGCCACGATGCCTGACGCCGATTTGTCTGCCGCTGCCGATGGCGGTGATCTCGGCACGGGGGCAGCGATCCAGAAGCAGGCGCGACGGTTGCTGGCCGATCCGCGGGGGGCCGGGGCCGCGGAGAGGTTCATCTTGCAGTGGTTCGGAATTCGTCAGGATCTGGCGTCGATCAAGGTCGAGTCTGGCGCAGTCAAATTCACACCGGCGCTGGGCGCGGCGATGGTGGCTGAGAGTCGACGATTCGTCCGCAACGTCGTCGAGCAAGGCGCCACCATAGAAACCCTGCTTACGTCCCGCGAAACCTCCATCGACCACCCGGATCTCGCGCGCATTTATGGCGTTTCGGTGCCGAGCGGAGCGGGACTTACACAGGTCTCCCTGGATCCAACCCGCCGCTCCGGTCTTCTCACCACGCCCGCGTTTTTGACCTCGCGCTCTTTGCATTCGGGGCTCAACCCCATCTCCCGCGGTCTGGCAATTGTGGAAGGGCTGCTGTGCATGGAGGTGCCGGCCCCGCCTGCGGATGTCAACTTGATGCTGGCGGCGGATCCGACCCTATCGACCCGAGAGCTGCTGGCCAAACACGCCGAAAACTCGTGCGCCACTTGCCACCGCCTCTTCGACCCGGTGGGCATGACGTTCGAGCACTATGACGGCCTCGGCGCATTCCGAACGATGGACCGCAACGAGCCCGTCGATTCGTCGGCAATGGTGACGTTGCCTTCGGGCGAAGAACAAGCGATCGCCAACGCGGTCGAGATGGCAAGCGTGCTGGCGGGGTCGGAAGATGTGCTGTCCTGCCTGGCACAAAAGTTCACGCGCTATGTGTTGGGGCGACCCGACGATGAAGCAGACGCGCCTTCGGTAGCGCTGGCGCGTGCAGCCCTTCCGTCGCCGACCGACGATCTGCGCGAACTGATGGTGGCGGTCACCACCAGCCCGGCGTTTGTGATGCGGGCGCCCGCGCGTGACGAGATCGTCCAGGAACGAATTCAACCTGAAGTGAAGGAGCAGCTATGAGGGACTGGCAGGCAAGTCGACGGGCGCTTTTGGGCCGGCTGGGTGCGGGGGCCGCGTTGTTGCCGTTGATGCCTCATCGTTTTGGTTATTCGGCCGATCCGATTTTCCCGCGGCGTCTCATCATCGTGGTAACCGCGAACGGCTACCCGAAAGATAAGTACGTGCCCGGGGGGGCCGGGACCAGCCTTGCGAGTCTGAATCTTTCGGACGTATTCACCGCACTTAACCCGTGGAAGGGAAAGCTCTTGATGCTGCCGCCGATGGAGTGTACCAACGCCATCGGTTCCGAAGATTATCACCGCGCCTACTCGATGATGTTCACGGGCGGACCGCCGGTCTCGAAGCCGCGCGGTGCTCAATCGGTTTGGCAGCCCACCCGGCCCAGCATCGACCAGATCATTGGCTCCGAGGCAGTCAAGCGCGAACAAGTGGTTTTGCGCAGCCTGCCGCTGCAACTGCCGTTTGGAAATCCGGCGCCACCCGATGGCACGCTCGAGGCGAAACGCGCCTTTTGGGGGGGAATGAACCAGCCGGTCACGCCGGAAATCAGTCCGTACCGCGTCGTGGACCAGCATTTCGGCGGCAAGGCTGTCGCGGATCCCGCGATGGATCGCCTTCGCGCCGAGAAGAAAAGCATGCTCGATTATGTGGCGAAGGATCTCGAACGCTTCGCCATGGACCTGGGCTCCGAAGACAAGTCGAGCATTGTCAGCCACCTGCAGGGCGTGCGAGACATCGAAAAAAGTTTGGTGGCCCCAGCGATGCTCGCTTTACCGGGTGTGCCCGCATCGGTCGCCAACGCCGGTCAACCGCTCGATTTCAATTCGTTGGCGCAATATCCGAAGCTGCTTGAGATTCAATTCGATCTCGCCGTGGCGGCACTGCGCTCGAACCTGACCCGGGTGGCCACGGTGCAACTCGGCCCAGCGTGGGGAGACGATCTCGGCTTCCCCTGGCTCCCGGCCGCGGGCAGGGATGTGTGGCACCGCATCGCCCACAGTGACTCTGATGAAAAGCAAGCGTGGGACACCTGGTTGATGGGGCGTTTCGCGGCGCTGCTGCAACGCTTGGATGCGGTGCCAGAGGTGGGGCCGAACAGCAAGACGATGCTCGACAACACCATCGTGCTGTGGGCGACCAACATGCTGGACGGCAACCACGGCCCCCGGCTTCCGTGGCTTATCGCCGGCGGGGGCGGAGGCCGGCTGCGCGTTGGGCAATACCTGCGGTCAGGGGAAAATCAGTCGATCAACCGCGTGTTGACCGGCTTGTGCAACGCGATGGACGTTCCGGTCGATTACGTCGGCGACGCGACCATCAAGGGGCCGCTGCCCGGAATGCTCGTCTGAGCCCGCCTGAGCCTCGACGGCAACGAATCCTCAAGGGTGCGGCTGTCGTCCGCGATATACTTTGCCTGTCATGTCACGGTTCCCTACAACGAGCTGGACGTTGATACGGTCCGCCCAGGATGCAGACTTGTCCCAGCGGCGAGTCCTCCTCGGAGCGCTCATCGACCGATACTGGCGGGCCGTTTATTATTTCGTGCGCGCCCGCGGCAGCGCAACAGACGCCGAAGATCTAACCCAGCAGTTTTTCGCCACCCTGCTTGCGCGTGGCGATGTGGATCGCCTCTCAAGCGAGTTCGGCAGTTTCCGTGGCTTTTTGCATACGGCGCTGCGGAACTTTCTCTCGAACGCGGGGCGGGCTGCCCGCGCGCGGCCTGCCATGTTCCCCTATGCCGAGGCCGATTCCGCATGGCTGGAGGATCCCGCACCGTCGCCTGACGAGGCATTCGAGAGACGTTGGGCCATGGATGTATTTGCGCTGGCGTTCGAAGAGCTGGAACAAGAGATGGTGGCCGACGGGCGCAAAAATCAGTTCGAGTTGTTCAAGGCCTACGCCGACGATCGAGCGGCAGGGGGCGAATTGACGTACCGCACGCTGGGCGAGCGTTTCGGCGTGGGTGAGGATGACGTGCGCAACCGCCTGCGCGAGGTCCGCATTGCCCTTCGCAAATTGACCAAGAACATCCTGTCCGACTACATGGCCCCCGGGGAAGACGTTGAAAAGGAAATGGCCCTTCTGCTCGGACAATGAGCAAGAATGCCAGGGCGCATGAATTTAGACTGGATGCGCGAGTTCATCGCCGGTGCCGGCCGAGAAGCCATTCAACGGGTTGGCCGCTACGAGATCGGCAAGATGCTCGGCGAAGGCGGATCGGCCGTTGTCTACGAGGCCTATGATCCCACTTTGGATCGCCACGTTGCCTTAAAAGTGTTGCGAGACCAGGGTGGGGCACACGACAAAGGCGCATCCGACGAAGCGATACGACGTCTTAAACGAGAGGCGCAGGTGGTCGCGCGCCTGCGACATCCGAACATCGTGGCCATCCACGAGGTTGGGCCCAACTACATCTCGATGGAGCTTGTCTCCGGACAGACCTTTGCCGAGCTTGGCAAAGCGATGTCGATTGCAGAGCGCGTGCTTGTTTTGACAACCGTCGCACAGGCGGTTGGCTTCGCTCACGCACACGGCGTTGTTCACCGCGATCTCAAGCCGACCAACATCTTGGTCGAGGACGGCGGCCGGATCGTACTGACAGACTTCGGCATCGCGAGGATCATGGACGCGGACGCGATGACCCGCCACGATCGGGTGATGGGGACGCCGCAATACATGGCCCCTGAGCAGGTACGAGGCGAGACCGCTGGTCCTGCTGCCGATATCTGGGCTCTCGGTGTGTTGCTTTGCGAGGCGCTCACGGGCAAGCGGCCGTTCGAGGGCGAAAACGATCTGCAAATCTTTCACAAGATAGATCACGAACCGCCCGAGATTCCGCCCGGCGCGCTCGGGCACATCGTGGCGCGCGCGCTCGGCAGGCGACCGCAAGATCGCTACCCGAGCGCGGAGGCGTTTGCGGCGGATTTACAGCGCTGGTCACGGGGTGACCGCTTGCGCTTTTGGCTGCGGTGGCGGCGGCCGGTGGCGGCGGTGGGCCTACTGGCCGGTGTTGTGTCGATTGCGGCAGGCGTCGTACGTTTGGTTGCACCCGAAGGAACCGCAAACCTCACACCGGGACTCAGCGCCGAGTATTTCCCCAATTTGCTTTTGCGGGGCGAATCCGTGGAACGGACCGACCCGCAGATCAACTTCATCTGGCTTGACGAAGACTCTCCCATACCCGGGGTCCGGGGCGCCGACTTTTCGGTCCGCTGGACGGGGAAGCTACGCGCCGAACATTCCGGTAAGACCAGGCTTTGCGTGCGCAGTGACGACGGCTTCCGGCTTTGGCTCGACGGCAAAAGTGTCCTGGATGAATGGGAGAAACACTCGGCCAACATTCTCTGTGGGAACTTCGATCTTGAGCGAGGGCAGCTTTACGACTTGAAGCTAGAGTACTACCAGGACATGACCGATGGCATCATCGAGATGTGGTGGGAAAGCCCGCTGCATTCTGCGCCGCGGATCATTCCGGCCATGAACCTATTTTCGGCGAAGGGGCATCGCTGAT
The DNA here is from genome assembly GCA_043759805.1 of Myxococcales bacterium. GTDB lineage: Bacteria > Myxococcota_A > Polyangia > Fen-1088 > Fen-1088 > JAWXBF01. The sequence continues at coordinate 5,297 of JAYUPZ010000623.1, forward strand.
GCGTGTGTCCGCGGCTTTGATCTGGGTGGTCCTGTTAACGCCGATCGTCTGCTGTCGCGACGGGCGCGAGTCAGCTGCGGGCGCACCACGGATCGAGAACGTCGTCGTTGTCGGAAAGCCAGCCAATTGGACCCGGCTGCGACCGATGGTCACGGAAACGCGGCGCTTGTGGTGTCTCGAATCCGTATCACAAGGCGCTCGGTTGCGCGTGGTCTGGGGCGCCCCCGACGTGGTGCAGGAGGTCGAGATCCCGTCGGGGAATCGGCTGTCTGCCGATCTCTATCCTGGCATCGTGACAATGGGTTGCCCGCGAACCTCGCTCGACCACTCATGGATAAATATCATTAAACAGGACCAAAGAGGTCGACCTGTGATCGCGTTCTACCCGAACGACGGAACCAGGCCGCGTTTTTTAGCGCTTGGCACACCGCTAAGTTGGTTGCATCAAGGACCAGGCGTGCTTTATACGTACGACGGAACGCACCTGGCGATCGTGCTCACAAACGTGGCGGCCGTACTTTTGCCGTCACTGCCGGTGCCCGTCACCGCTGTAAGCGCAGCCACGCCGCACGGGAGCGACGCTGCTGTCTTCTCGGCGCTTTATCAAACGAACAACGGCGCGCTTGTGGCCACGTACGACGAGGAAACGCGTCGGGTGTTGAGCCTGCGCCGGACGGAATCGGCGGAGTTCTTGGTGTGGCATGGAACGCGACGACGCCTGCAATTGCAGATCAAGGGGGCTGCTCCCGCGTGGGCAGAGTTCGAGACGGCAACAACGTTGCGCCGGCTTGGCTCGCTGGGTGACGAGCGTATCACGCACGCAGCATTCGCCGCCGCGGGCCTGGTGCTGGCGACCGTCACGACCTCGGGCGAGGCCCGCATCCGGATAGTCCCCAACGACCTGCAGGATTGACCGTCGCCGTTCGGTCAGCGCGCGGCGAGCCGTCGCGGATCAAGATCAAAGCGATCGAGGTTCATCACCTTGCTCCAAACCGCCGCAAATTCGACGACGAATTTTTCATTGGCATCGTCCGCCGCATAAACCTCGGCAATGGCGCGCAGCTGCGAGTTGGCACCGAATACCAGGTCAACGTCGGTACCCGTCCACTTAACCGCGCCGGTTTTGCCGTGGCGACCCTCGTAAACGCCTGCGTTGTCTTTGGACTTTTGCCAATGCACGCTCGTGTCGAGCAGATTGACAAAGAAGTCGTTGGTCAAGGTGCCAGGCCGTTCGGTAAACACCCCGTGTGTTACGCTTGCGTGGTTGGCATCCAACACGCGCAAGCCGCCCACAAGCACGGTCATCTCGGGCGCGCTTAGATTCAGTAGATCAGCGCGATCCACCAACAGCTCAGCTGCCGTTCGCTTGTTGCCGGGTTTGTCGCCCTTGCTTGTGTAATTGCGGAACCCATCGGCCGTGGGCTCAAGCAGCGCGAACGAATCAACGTCTGTCATGTCTTGTGAGGCATCGGTCCGCCCCGCAGTGAAAGGAACCTTAACGGCGTGCCCCGCCTTTTTTGCCGCTTCCTCCACGGCGGCGGTGCCCGCCAGCACGATAAGATCGGCCATCGAGATCTTCTTGCCGCCCGCTTGCGCGTTGAATGACTTTTGAATTTTTTCAAGTGCAGGCAGAACCTTGGCCAGTTCAGCCGGTTGGTTGACCTCCCAATCTTTTTGCGGCGCCAAACGGATCCGCGCGCCGTTCGCACCGCCACGTTTATCGGTGCCTCGATAAGTTGCCGCTGACGCCCAGGCGACTCTCACCAGTTCGGGAATCGACAACCCCGCATCCAGGATCTGGCGCTTGAGAGAAGCGACATCGGCGTCGCCCACCAACTTGTAATCAACAGCGGGCACCGGATCTTGCCAAAGCTGCGCCTCGGGAACTTCGAGGCCAAGCAGTAGCACACGCGGACCCATGTCCCGGTGGGTAAGTTTGTACCAAGCCTTGGCGAAGGCCGTTTCAAATTCCTTGGGGTCGTCGAGGAAGCGCTTCGAGATGACCCGGTACTTTGGATCCATTTTCAACGCGAGATCGGTCGTGAACATCATCAGCTTGTGACGCTTTGCCGGATCGTGCGCGTCGGGCGTCGTGCGAGCGCCATCGCCCTTGGGTATCCATTGCTGCCCACCGCCTGAGCCCTTGGTCAACTCCCACTCATTCTCGAACAAGTTCTCGAAATATTGATGCGACCACTGCGCGGGCGTCGACGTCCAGGCGCCCTCAAGTCCGCTTGTGATCGTGTCGGCACCCTTGCCTGTTTTGTAGGTGTTCTTCCAACCAAGGCCTTGCTGTTCGATAGAGGCAGCTTCGGGTTCAGGGCCCACATGTCCCTTGGGCGGAGCCGCGCCGTGCGCCTTGCCCAAAGTGTGGCCACCCGCGATCAGCGCCACCGTCTCTTCATCGTTCATGGCCATGCGGCCGAACGTGATACGGATGTGTTGGGCGGCGGCCAGCGGATCAGGTTTGCCGTTCGGGCCCTCCGGGTTGACGTAGATAAGCCCCATCTGGGAAGCGCCCACGGGGTGCGCCAATGTCTTGCCATCTTTGGAAAAACGTTCATCTGCCAACCACTCGGTTTCGGGGCCCCAATTGATGTCGGTGGGCTCGTAAACGTCTTGCCGTCCGCCACCGAATCCGAAGGTTTTGAAACCCATCGATTCAAGCGCCACATTGCCCGTAAGCACCATCAGATCGGCCCACGAAAGGCTGCGGCCGTACTTCTTCTTGAGAGGCCACAGCAAGCGACGGGCTTTGTCGAGGTTTGCGTTGTCGGGCCAGCTGTTGAGCGGCGCGAAGCGAATCGTGCCCGAAGCGGCGCCACCGCGCCCGTCCGTGACACGGTAGGTGCCGGCGCTGTGCCAGGCCAACCGGATCATCAGGCCACCATAGTGACCATAGTCGGCGGGCCACCAGTCTTGAGACGTCGTCAACGTTGCCTGGATGTCCGCCTTGACTGCCTTCAGGTCCAGCTTGGTGAACGCCTCGGCGTAGTTGAACCCCTCGTCCATGGGATCTCCCTTCGGGGCGTTCTCTTTGAGGCCACGCAAGTCGAGACGATTGGGCCACCAATCGTCAATCGAATAGTTGGAATCCACCTTTTTCCCCTGCATCGCCGCGGCGATGGGCGGCCCCTGCTTGGCAGGGGTTGAGCAACTGCTAAAAAACGCTGCACAGAAGACGGCCAAGATCATTGGCAGGGCCCTGTGTGCGCTGAAGGTTCGGGTCTCGGTGACTTTGTACTGCTGATGCATCACCCCGGTAGGATGCTCGCCGGCGGCCTTTTTCGCCAGCGCACGGCCCAAATTGCAATCCCGACCGCTCCGAGGGTGAACCAATCCGATCCCCTGACGCGGCCCTGCGTCGAGCAGCCGCTGCCATCCGGCACTTTGGCCCTCGGCGGCACCCAGCCCGCAACGGGTGCCGAGTCGAGATTCGATGGCGAACGCGAAGCGGATAGCAGAGGCCCACCGGTTGGAGGCCCCTTTTGTATCACAAGTTCGGCCGCCTCAACGTCAAGCCACTTGTCGACCGTGCCTGACTGCGCCGGCGAATAGAACACCGGGACACCGTTCTTTCCAACCAGCGCAATGTGTTCGGCATCGAGACCGTCTGCAAGCGCAACACCGGCATTGTCAGCCAAATAGGATTCTCCGGTTGGAAGGGTGACGATGTAATTCGTTTCGCCTTTTGAGCCGCAGTAGGGTTTTGCCTGAGCCACGAAGTTGTTCGACACCGGCGGCAACATCCGGGAAAAATCGAACAGGGGATCACGGGTCATCTCGTCGGGCGAAACTGTCGAGAAAAGTCGCGTGAGATACGATTTTCCGATGAGAAGTGTCTGGTCACGCTTCAAAGGCTCGATCAGCTGCGATTGCACATCCGCGACGACAGCAGCGTGATTGAACACGATTTTCTCCAACGCTGCTCGGGTCTCCAAACCATGGGGTGAAAAGTATCGATCCCTATCCGTGTCACCGTTCATCATCGCACTTGGAGGCAACGGAAAGTGTTTGCGAAGGAGTGTGAGCAGGGTGTTTTGTGCGGCCGGGGACCACGGAATTTCGGTCAACGCCGCAACCGTTTCAAAAGCGGTGGTCGCCGTGTGCAACGCCCGCAGATCATAATTTTGTGCATTATAAAGTCGCCCAGCAAGCGCATCACTCGATCCTGCAAATTCGGTCACAAAGCCGTGTCCCGCCGCCGAATTGATGGCCGCGGTAACGAGGGGACGATAGTTCGAGCCACCCTGCAACCAGGCAAGCTTGCGTTGATTGATTTCCACATGGAACCAGTTGCGCGGCATCGCTCGACCGTCCGCCAGGACATAGATGTAGATGGGCATGTCTTTGACAGCAGCCACGCGGGTGAGCACCAAAGGCACGCAGGCTTCGCTGCCATCCATTTCAAGGACAAGGGGCACCACATCGCCCGCACCGGCGTTCTGCGTGAGCTTGAGCGCGACAAACAACATCTTTTGTTTGACGTAGTGTTCAATCAGCGGCAATGCCTCGGGGGGTTGCGTGTATCCGTTGTCGCCCAGCCATTTCACGAGGGCGGCTGCGTCGGTGGATTCAAGAATCGTGGTGGCATAGGGCCCGACGATTTTCTGTTCGACCACCTTGACCGATGGATCGTTGTCGTTGCCGGCAGAGCCGCCACCACCGAAGGACGCGACGCCCCCGTTTCGACCGAAGGAAGGTTCACAAATGTCTCCCTCCTCAATCGTCGCCTGGACCGACACGTTCGTTGCCCCCTGAAGGGCCCAAAACACATCGGCGGTGCCCGCGCGGAGCTGCGGCTTCGACATGACCGGTACAACCCAAGCAAAATCCTTGGCCGCGCCCGTATACGAAATTTGGATGTAGGCCGTCACTTTCCGGTCGTCGATGGAAAACAAGATTTGCTCGCCCGACTGATCGATTGGGGTGGTCGCGCAAAAGAAGCCACCACAGGCGCCTGCGGGTTTGGCCGACAAACCAATACCGGTGGATAGAAGGGATCCGATGAAGAACTGGCGTCGTTGCATGCCCACCCATTTGAGCACGTTGCGTGCCACGGCCAAAGCATTGAAATCACAGTGAGGGACGCGACGAAACCGGGGCGAAAATGTCGTGGATCACCATCGCGTCAACCGGATCGGACGCTCCCTGTCTTTGCGCCAAGCTTCATCGTATCCTGCTGCGGAATTGTCGACGATGGGAAGGCATTTATGATTTGGATCGCGTTCCTGTTGGCGCTGCAGGTCGAAGCGGTCGGAGATTGCCCAACACAGAATGTGGTCAAAGAATCGCTTTCAGACGTCGGCATCGGTGAACGCAACGAGACAGAATTGACGTTGCGCATCCAGCAAGCATCGAGCCCAATAAATGGGAACCCGTCACCGATCCGCGCCGTCTTGATTGATCGCCATGATCGCGTGTTGGCGACGCGGGAACTGTCGGCCGACGCGGCTTGCCGCGAGCGTGCTACGGAAGCTGCAATCTTCACCGCCACCTTCCTTCATCAAATTCGGGCAGGGGCTACGCCTCGCTATGTTGAAGGTGTTGCGGCTGCGCCCGCACAACCCATTGCGGAGCCGTTGAAACCGACGAAGCGCTTTGCACTTCGTCGTGGCGATCTTGGAGCCGCTGTCGTACCAACCTCGACGCCGAACGGAAAATCCAGCACGGTCGGTGCGGCTTTTCAAGCAACCCTACATTTCAACGGGTTACCCGCTCTCCGGGTTGGCTATCTGTACGCCCCGGCTCGCTCAATCACCCTGGACAGTGGCGTCGCCGATTGGAATCGGTCCGTCGGGGCGATATCGGCGCGGTTTCCGCTGCATCATTTCCTATCGTGGGGCGACCTGACGTTTAATGCTGGGCCGATCTTGGGTCGAACCCGGGTACAGGGACGAGGGTTCGCACCGGATCGAACCTCGACGGGATGGGTACCCGGGGTACGCTTCGCGTTGGAATGGAATGCTGCACGGCTCGGAAACCTCGACCTCGAATTGGGGCTTGGAACTGCAGTTTGGTTGGCAAACGAAAGAGCCACCGTCAGAGACACCGCCCTCGAAGGTACGTTGCCCAGTGTAGACGTCATGGCCACCGTCGGTTTTAATTTCTATTTATTCGAGAATTCGAGTTCGGGTTTGTAAGGAGCTTGGTCGAGCAACCAATAGCCATTGCGCAGAATCCGTGACGCATGTACCGAAGCCAGCCTTCAGCAGACGATCCGAATCAACCCGAGCCATCGGATTTTCCTCGATTTTTTCGGCATTTCTTGCCGATCGTCGCGCGGTGGGTACGGCGATTGGGTGGTTCTCTCATCGATGTGGACGATGTTGTCCAGGATGTGTTTGTCGTCGCCTTGCGCCACTCGTCGCGTTTCGATCCTGAGCTCGGCGTTCCCGAGGCCTGGCTGAGGGGAATTACCGTCAGAACGGTTCTCGACCACAAGCGGCGAGCGTTCACCCGAAACCGGTGGGTGCGTTTTTTTTCGTTTTTCGAATCCGACAACGTACGCAGCAATGAACCCGACCCCGAGACATCAGCCCAATGGTCCGAGCAAACGCGGAACCTCTACGCCGCGCTCGATCAACTCAAGGAGCCCTATCGTACGACATTTGTGTTGTATGAACTCGAGGAACTTTCGGGTGACGAGGTTGCGTCTCTTACCGACACCGCAGTGGCAACCGTATGGGTCCGATTGTTTCGAGCACGAAAAAAACTGGAAGCTGCACTTCGCGACATGGAGGCAAAGTCATGATGCGGCGGAGTCGAAATCTGAAA
>JAYUPZ010000624.1:0-2669 GCA_043759805.1 Myxococcales bacterium
GTTCGTCCATCGCAACCCTGCGTTGTTCGGGGGTCTTGGGTCCCAGTCGATATCGGGACGCTTGCTCGGTCGCCCAGGCAAGCAGCACCATTCGGTGCCACACGCCGCCCGCGCGCCCCCAGCGTTTTTTGTAATACGAATACTGGTTGCGCCACCAGAGGAGCCCAAGTTTCTCGCGGTTGAGTTTGAGAGCCGACTGTCCTGCGTGGTGCACGACCACGGCATCGGCGAGGTAGCGCACTTTTCGCCCCGCTTGTTTCAGTCGATCGCAAAGGTCAACGTCGTTGAAATACAGGCTGAGTGTTTGATCGAGGCCGCCCATCGCCACGAAATCGGTGCGTTTCATCATCACGCAGGCACCCGGAGGCTGATCGACATCGCGGCTCGTCTGATGATCGAAGTCCTTCATGTGAGTCCAGTTGCTCAACCAATTTCCCGGTGGGACATCGCCCAGCACGGTTACCTCGGTCAAGGCGGCCAGGATTGTTGGAAGGCGATTGGAGGCGCACTGCACTTTGCCGTCAGGCCAGATAAGCTTGGGCGAGGCCGCTCCATAAGCCGGATTCGCTACGAGAAAATCCTGAACCTTGTCGAGCGCCCCGGCGGTTACTTCGGTGTCTGAATTTAGAAGGCAAAGGTATTCACCCGTTGCGCGCCAGGCACCCTGGTTGTTGCCCTCAGAATACAAGCGATTGTCGGCGTTTCGAATCAAGACCACGTCGGGAAACCGAGAGGCGATTGCATCGGCCGAGCCATCGGCGCTTCCGTTGTCGACGACGATGATTTCGCGACTGCGGCCTGTGCTGTCCGCGTAAAGAGACTCGATGCATTTGCAGGTAAGTTCGTTCGTGTTCCACGAAAGAATGACGATCGAGAGACTCGGCGTATTTGGAGACATGGCGTTTAAATCAGAGACGGTGACGGAGGAAAATCTTCCGCGCAACGAGGCTTGCGCAGAGAGGGCAGGGTGCCAAACTGGCCCAGTCATAGGCGTTTTGACGGCGATCGTCAAACGATCGAGGAGCGGCCATTGGTTGATCTCAAAAAACGAGTCGTTGCACAGACCCGCATGCTCGGGAAACGTTTGTTTTTCGAAGGGAAAACGCATCTGCAGCGGTTGGCGTTGCCTCCTGGTGCCCCGACGGTTGTGATCTTTCCTTCTGGTCAACCCTCAGACCCGGCAAGTAACCTCAGAGCCTGGTTGCTTGCCCCGGAGCTGCGAAAACTGGGATGGCGTGCCGTGGTGGTGCCTGCGCACCTCGATCTTCCGGCTCGGCGTCGGATCCTGAAGGCCGAGCAGCCAGACGTTGTCCTGTTGCAGCAGACTCGGCATCCGCTTAATGACCCACACCTCTACGCGCCAATTCCCTGCGTTTTGGATGCGGACGATGCGGACTACCTCGACCCTCGGCATCAGAAAAGAATCATATCGATCGCCACCGAAGCCGCGGCGGTTACAGCCGGCAGTCGGTTTATCTCGGAGTGTTTCTCCCGGCACAATCCGAAAACCGAAATTCTGTGGACCTGTACGCCCAGCGCCAGCCGAGTGTCTTCGTTGTCGCCAGAAAAACGGCCACCGATTTTGGCATGGGCCCACTCGGCACCTCTGATGTACACGCACGAAATGGCCCTCGTGCAAGAAGTGGTTCTGGGCGTGGCAGAGCGACTGAAGTTTTCCTTCTGGTTGTTTGGAACCAAGTCTGGCGAAGCGGACGACTATCTTGCCCCGATGGTTGCAAAAGGGATCGACTGTGTGGCGATTCCGCTCATGAACTACGATGCCTATCTTTCCAAGGTGGCCGAGGCTGCGGTAGGTATTCAACCGATTTGTACGACGAACGAATTTTCGTTGGGAAAATCATTCGGAAAGATACTCGCTTACCTCGCTGGCGAAGTCGCGGTTGTGGCTTCGGACGCGGTCGATCATCCGCTGTTTTTTAAACACGGTGTAAACGGGATGCTGGTAAATACGACAGACGAATGGATCGATGCCGTATCCCTATTGCTGGGTGAACCGGAGCGCCGCGCTGAAATGGCTCGAAAGGCGTTCGCCGATTTCGAGAGTCAGCTGACTCTGCCCATGTTTGCGGGCAAGATGGATACCGTGTTGCGAAATGCATCCAGGGCACTCAAGGCCGCCTAGTTGCCCGTCGGGAAGATCGCCTTGATCCATTCGATTCGGCGGTCGAGCCAAATTTCCTGGGTGTTTTCGTGTGCGAACGCGACCGCCTTTTTCATCATGACGTGCAGCCGACTTCGATCGCGAGTGTGCTCGACGATCGCTTCTCCCATCGCCTCGATATTCAACCACGGCACGGTTTGGACCGCCCCTGTGTCCGCGAGGTCTCGATAGTAGTACGTATCGTAAGCCAGGACGGGAACCGCGCTTGCCATGGCGTCGAAAACATTGCGTGGCGTATCCTCGGACTGGGGCGCGCCGAGCAGTAGGCCGGATTGCTGTAAACGCGCGAAAAGCTTTGGTCCAAAGGGGATAGGGCCGGTAAAGGTCACGGCGTCGTCCAGTGCCAGTTCGTGCGTGAGTCGCTTGAGGTTCTCCTCCTCCTCGCCTCCGCCGATGACGGTGAAGTGAACATTGGCGCCGAGCAGGCGGGCGTGCGCCACGGCGCGCAGGCAATGGTCGACTCCCTTGTAACCCGTGAGTCGTCCTG
>JAYUPZ010000625.1:0-12068 GCA_043759805.1 Myxococcales bacterium
CTGCTCGACACGGGTCGCAGCCATGTGACGCTGAGCCACAACGTTGTACGGCTTGAGCGTGTTGTACCGGGCCAGCTTGATCCAGGCCGAGACCGACACGTTGTTCATGATGCCGGTGTTGTCGATGGAGTCGGAGTCCGGAACGCGAACCCAGTCATCCAAACCGTCAATCGTGATCGCCTTGCCGAATTTGCCATCAGCCCAGACCGGCGCCGGATGTGCGGCAGCGTCCGAAGTCGAACCTTGAACGACCGTGCCGGCATTGCTGTTGCCCGAGGCGTCAGCCACCACTGTGCCTGTGCCTTCGTCAAACTTCCAGTAGCCGATTGGCCCGGGGACTTTACCCGCTGCGCCGCCTGTTACGGGTGTGGTGCCAGCGGAGCCGCCTGTTACTGCACCCGCAGTACCACCGGTCGTTGTTCCTGTGGTCTTTGTTCCGCCGGTTCCCCCGGTCTTTGTTCCGCCGGTTCCCCCGGTCTTGCCACCGGTTCCTCCGGTCGCCTTGCCTCCCGTCCCGCCAGTCCTCTTGCCACCCGTGCCTCCTGTAGCCTTCGAGTCATCTTCCCCACCCCCGCAGGCCACCAGGCCTTGCCCGAGCGCGAAGCCCATCAAAACGGCCGTGTATGCGATCTTTTTTAGCGTCATGTTCGTTTGTTCTCCCGTGTTAGAGCCGCCATGCGGCGAAAAGAACCCTGTGGGGGGCTACCCACCAGAACGAACGGCAGGTTGCAGGTGGACCAAAAAAAGTGAATTCGCTTTCAACGCGGCGCTCTCAAAACGGGCTTCGTCCAAAAGCGCCGGCGGATTCGTTAGCTGTAGAGACCGCCCGTCGGTTAGGTTCGCCATGTCAACGTCCAATTCCGCCCTCCACCCCGCCGCCTCGCTGGTAATGGCCGACCCCTCTGACAAAAACCTGGCCGACTTTCACCGTGGCGACCGCCGCATCCTGCAAGCGTGTTACGAAGACACCTTCGCCAGCGTCGAACAGTCCGTGGCAGGGTTGCTCACCGGTGCGGACAGAGAAACAGTGGTGCAGGACGTCTACTTCCGTCTGATGACGGATGCCGACTTTCGTCTCACGTTTCAAGGCGGTTCCCTTGTGTCCTGGTTGCGAGCCGTGGCACGGAACCGCGCCATCGATTTTCGTCGTCGTTACTACAATCGCGAACAAGCCTTACCCAATGACGGCGACATCTCGGATGAAACGGGAAACGCCCCTAGTATCGAAGCCACAGTCGATGCACAAATGCTTTTGGAAAAAGTTCGGACGAAACTGCCGGCCAAGTGGCTGCCGGTGTTCGAGCAACGATTCGTACAGGGGTTGTCGCAACGGGAAGCCGCGACTGCCCTCGGCCAGAGCCGAACAACTTTGGCTTATCAAGAAATTCAGATTCGCCGCCTGCTGCAAAAGGCGCTGAAAAACGGAGATTTCGAATGAACACGTCAACCGAACCTCTCGCCGATGCAAACACAGAGCACGCCGAAATCCGAACACTCATCGATCAGCATTTCTCGCTGCGCATCGCCCCCGAGGCCGAACGCCGCATGCGGAGCCATCTGCCCGAATGCGCCCCCTGTAAAACGTACTACGAAACCCATCTGCAGTTGTCGTACCTCGACCCGGCTGCGGCCCAACCCATGGAGAGGCTCGGCTCGGCCCTTGGGCTAAGACCGTTTTGGCATGTATTGCCAATTCGAAAGCTCGCGACAGGCATGTCCCTGGCGCTGGCGGCCATAGCGCTCCTGGTCTTTTTACCGAACGCACGAAAAGTCGATCCCGTCGCCGTAATTTCCCCGGCATCATCCGACGACGGATTCACCGCACGCGGTTCCATTGCCGCGGGTACCGCCGCGCTTGCGGTGTTCGAGATGGACGGCGATAAACCACGCGCGCTAGAAAATGCGGCGTCTTTCTCGATGAAGAGCGCGCTTGTCTTTGGCTACCGCAACCCCGGCAATCGAAGCCACCTGCTTGTCTTCGGTGTGGACTCGAAGAATCGCGTTCACTGGTATTTCCCCGAATGGAACGACGCCCAGCAGAACCCACAGGCGGTTCGCATCGAGCCGTCCGGGGCGGTTCACCAACTTCCCGATGCAATTTCACATGAGCTGGCCCCGGGGACCCTGCGTCTTTACGGTGTTTTCACCAACAAGGCGCTCGACGTACAGGCAGTCGAAGCGGCACTCGGGCCCGGTGGTCCGAATCGCGCTAAGCTTGGGCTTGCAGGAGACGATCCGATCTGGTCGCGTGTGCTTGAGGTCAAGCCATGATGGAATCGCGTTCACCCCAACAACGCTTTGTGCCGATGGCTCAAATAACGAGCCTCGTCGCGGCCCTCCTTGGGACAAGCCTCGCGCTCGCACGAACGCCCGACGACGCGGCGAGCGAATCCGATGTGGTGTTCGCGCTTGTTCTTGGCGTCAATCGCAGCACAGAACCGGATTTGAGCCCGCTTCGATACGCGGACGACGATGCCGTTCGGTACAACAATCTTTTTGTGACCCTGGGCGCGCATACCGAATTGTTGACAACGCTCGACGACAACACGAAACGTTTGCATCCAGGCACGAGCGCAAACCCCGCGACACTTAACGCTTTCACTGCAGCAATCGAACGCGTCGCCACAAAGGTAGCCGAGGCGCGAGGCGCAGGAAAAAACGCCAGTGTCTACCTTCTGTACGCCGGCCACGGAAACCGAGACACGCACTCCGGCAAAGGGTTTTTAACCCTTGAAGATGCGCGGCTTTCGGCGCAACAACTGCAAGACCTCGTGGTCGATCGCGTACACGCGACCCAGTTTCATTTCATCGTCGACGCCTGCAACTCCGAATTTCTGGCGAGTGCCCGTGGGCCCGGTGGTTCACGCCGCAAGATTGACGGATTCATGGACGAAGTCGCCACAGGGATCCGCGATCCACGGGTTGGCTTGTTGTTCGCAACGTCGCCTGAAGCCAAAACCTTCGAGTACGAAGGTTTCCAGTCGGGGGTATTCAGTCATCTTGTTCGTTCAGGTTTGTACGGTGGCGCGGATTTCGATCTCGACGGGCGCATCAGCTACGACGAAATTCAACGCTTCGTCGAGCGCGCGACCGCAGCCATTCCAAATGAGAAGTATCGACCCACGGTCCACGCGCTGCGGCCGGTTGCAAGCAGCGCGATCCTGGATATTCGGACATCCCTGGCCGCCGCTCGAATTGAGGTGGACGGCAAGGTGGCGGCCGCGCACCACGTCCTGGAAGACAGCAACGGTGTGCGTATTTTCGATTTCCACAATGCGAATGGCCAGTCGCTGCACATGGTTCGCCCGGCTGGACCACTCTCGCTTGCCTTCGACGATTCCGAGCATCGGAGCGTCGAAGTCGACTTGCCAGAAGGACAAAACGCAACACAAATTGCGACCCTGGTGCCTCGCGAGCGCACCACCCTGGCTCGTGGCGGTGCAGACAATGCGTTTCGCAGATTATTCGAGCTGCCCTTTGAGTCACGCGCGCTGCAACAGATTCAGGTGCACACGGACGACTATTTCTCGGTGCTTGAAAAAGCGGACCGGGAACGCGATGATCAACGCCGGGAGAACCGCCGCTTCTGGTCGCGTGCAGCCTTTACCACGGCGGCCATCGCGACCGCCCTCAGCGCGGGCTCGGGCATTGCGCTCTGGCAGCTTTCTTCGGAACCTGGAGCCGGCAGCAACAGCGGGGCCGATATCGGGGAGGAGCGCAATCCGGCGATTCGACGCTGGCAAAATACGGCGCTGATTTCGGGGGGAATCGGCGTGGCAGCGGCTCTGACTGGGCTCGGCATCACGTTATGGCCTGCCTCTGCGAATCGTGGCACAATGGGCGAATAACGCTCTTTAGACCCAGCTTATTCGCTCTTGCCGTCCTCGTGAGTCTGGTTGCTTCGTGCGAACTCTCACTTGAGGGGCGGCCATGTCCGTGCAGCGCCGGCTACAACTGCTGTTATGCCGAATGGGTGTGTCGCAAAAAGGAGGAAGGGTGCCCGTCCCCTCCGCTTGCCGTCGGGCCCGTTCCGATGTCGACCACCAACGACGATCAAAGCATCCAGGCCGACGGGCTAGTCGGCAATTCGATAACCGCCCTGGCATCAGTCAGCGATACAGAGTTGTGGGTGGGAACGGAGTGCAGCGGCCTTTACACCCTTCGCGGTCGATGGGATATGGACGCGCAGATCGACCGACGATATCAGGCTCAGAACAGCATTTTGCCCGACAATGGTATCCGCGCGCTCCACACGGATCCGCAGGGTGCGATTTGGGCGATCACACGATCCGGTTATCTTTACGCCTTCGATGGGATGCGGTGGACGATCTTCGGAGGTCCCGGGTTCATCAAGGAGATCCTTAGCGGCAAGAGTCAGAAAGTTGTGGCGTTTTCGCCGGATAAAAGCGTTTGGCTGTTGCACGGTGGCATGGGCACCCTGTGGCAAATGGTGGATGGTGTCCTGACCGGCACTGGCGTCGAAGCCCCCCCGAATGTCGACGCCCCTTCCGACCCAAAAAAGAAAACGAAGACGAATGCCATCGCATTCGATGCATCCGGCGTGCTGTTCGCTGCGACAAGCAGAGGGCCCGCCATTCTTGACGGCAAGATGCTGGTACCGATCGGTCCTGAGGCCATGCAAGGCGTTGCGGTGAACGATATTTCGTATTCCAAAGAATGGGGCCAGATGCTGTTTGCGACGGACGCCGGACTTTGGACACGCGACAGCGCCAATCAGTGGCGCGAACTCGAGCTCACCCCGGGCGCGACTGCTAGCCCGAAACCTTCGCTTGGTGCCCCGGTTCGCACGGTTTCGAGTGCGGCGGGAAGGATCGTTGCGATCTTGGACGCCACCGCGAAAAGGGACGCCGTGGCACTCGGTCGCGCGGCGACGATGAACCAGATCAACTTTAACGCCAAGGTCAACACGGTTGGATTTCTCCCGGACCAGAAACACGGGGCGCTCGCGTTGTTGGCCGTAACGAAGGGTGCTCCACCCCGTATCGAACGCACCGACGAAGCCGGCTGGGTGGGATTCGAAAAGTTGCTGCAAGCGAGCGAGACGGCGTTGCCGTGGCAGGTCGAAAACTTGGCCCGTTTGAAGCGGCGCACGGGGCAGGTCACCACCATTGCTGAACTCGTCGCGCATCCGAAAGCCTATTCCGGAAACTTTGTCACCGTGCAAGCACGCACCGTCGACGTTGCCGGATATCGGTTGACCGACGACAAGGGCAACATATTGCCGTTCTCTGTACACGAAGCCTTCGGACGATTCATCAAAACGCGGGGCATCCCGCTTAGCAAGAGCGAAGGGAACTTCATCCTTTCCGGCTATTTCGAGGCTGGCGGATGTTACCTCTACAACTCGCCCTATTTTTTCTACGTCACCGACTACTTCCCCGCAGCCTGGCCTGAAAAGCAAACCAACGCATTGTACGAACAACTCGACACACTCTGCACAAGCGGTGCCACGGCGTGTTGCTGTGAATGGATCAAGCCTGACCCCTACAGCGACGACAATAATCCGCGCGCCTGTCCCGGCAACCCGTGTCTGTAACGCTTAGAGAGCAACTTCAAGCGCGATGCGGCCCGACCACATGAAGTCCCAGTTCAAGCTGGGCGCATCTGCCGAATCCTTCGCACCGGCCTTGGTGTTGATGAAGTGAAAGCTCGCACCACCCGCGGTAAGAATCGGCGTAAGGAAAATGGTCGGAGGTCCCTTGATGAGCGCCCAGCGAAAACCTGCTGTCACGTTTCCCTGGACGTACCCAATCAACCAATCCTCCGGCGCCAGTTCGTTTAGCGTGAGATCGTTGGCAAGCTTGACGCGACCAGCACCCACTTGCACGTCACCCTCGAGGAAAAGCCGATTGATCCCGCCACCGATGTTCGAGGCCAACGCAAGCCCCGCGCCCTGGAAGCGCGCATCAAACAACACATCGGGCAAGGTTGAGCCACCCACCGTCACCTGGTAGGGCTTGTTGTAGGAAAGCAATCCCAGGCCAAAAATAATCGGCGGGGTCTTTTCATTCGACGACCGGATCACCGCGCCCGAGTCTTTGTCGCGGTGGTAGCGCACACCCACAATCAGTGTCTCGAAGGAGGAAACCACCTTCAACTGCTGCATCGTGCGCGCACACGATCCGAGATCCATGGATGTATTCGTGTCTCGATTGACGATGCATACCGGTGCCTGGGGCGTTGCAGTCGTGTCAAAAGAGCGAGCCTCGTAACGTATGACAGGCTCCCATACATCGAGGAACGGAAAACCGATGACGCCCAGCAACCAGGCCGCCTTCGGCACGTAGCTGCCCGCCTTGACCGCAACCGAGGCCTCTTGGTTGCGCGGCGCTGCAAGCGCGTTGGATTCGTAGTACCCGCGGTGAAGATTGACATACTTGAAGAACTTCCCGCGCAGCGCGACGCTCCAGGTGTAGTAGCCCGCGACATCGACATCCACGAGATCGTATTGCTGGGGTAACCAGCCGCGATAGGCACCATCCAGCTTGAGATCGAGGGCCAGGTAACCCGAGAACAGGCGCCGCGGCAACCCGTCCTTGTCGGGCGGCCGAGTCGATTGCTCGAGATCGTCGCCCGTCAGTGAAAACGATACAGTTTTGGCATTGGGATCGGGGGGGCCGGGTGGCGGCTGCGTCGCCTTCCTGGTTGTCGGGGCCGGGGCCGGCGTTTTCGCGGCTTTTTTCCGCTTTTCCTTGCCCTCGCCTTCAAGTTCGTTGTCGACGTGATCCTTGACGTTGTCGCGAATGGTCTGAGCCGATGCCTCTCCGACCAGAAACAACGAGACGAGGAGGAGACTCAGGCTGTACCGAAAAAACACTTTGTGCTGACGCATGGGCACCCGTTTTCGTTCATCGTATCCCAGATTTTCTCGCGCAAAAAATCCAGACAGGCGAATATTGCGGGGTGGGGGTTCGTCTCAGTTGAATACTCGACCGAGTACCCCGCCCGGAGACCAATCATGAAAACACGCGTTCGCCTTGGATTCCTCACCACCGCGCTTCTTGGATTGAGCGCGGGCACCGCCCACGCCAACACCTGTGTCGAGCTCGATTTAAGCCAGGATCGCTTGAATCCAAACGACCAGCCTTCGGCCAAGGCAATGTTGGAACAGACCATCTCGAACCTCGGCGTCCCGGTCGCACGTGAAGGATGCACTCAGTTTTACCGCGTGTACCACATCCCGCTCGGAACGACCGTCAACGTCTTCATGGCCGCCCCTCAGGGCAATCGGCAGGGCCAGGCGAACCGAATCGAAGAGCTTCCGGCAGTCTACGACCAGCTTGTGCGCAGTCTGTTGTCTGGACAACCGCAAGGAACCTACAATCAGACCGTCACTCGCCAAAACGTAACACAACAGCAGGCAGCGCCGATGAGGGTGAATGCCGACTCTGTGAAATACATGCGACTGGGATACGGCGGCATCATGGGTCCCGACACCCCTACCGGTGTGGCGATAGGTTTTGGCTACCGATACGAACTCGACGCTATCGGAATTGATGTGTCGTTCTTGAATTTTATATTCGGCACGGATTCAGAGGACAAGATTAGTGGAGCCACCGGCTCGTGGGTCAAGTTGATGGGCCTCTGGTATGCCGATCCTTTCGGCAACGCCAGCTTGTACGCTGGAGGCGGCATTAGCTGGGGTTTGACGGCGCTATCCGACGGCGTGTCCAACTACGCCGGTTCGGGCTTGCAAGGAGAGGGCGCCGTTGGCTTTGAATTCTTGCGCGCAAGCAGCATCCGCCTGTTCACCCAGATCGATGTCTCCTTACCGATGTACACCATCGACCGCATTGATGGCACCGGTGACAAGTGGGCCCCCATATTCAGCCTCTCCCTGGGTCTTGGCTGGGGACAGGGCATCAACCGCGTTGCGGTCATCATGTAAGCGTCAGCGGCGCCAGAGCGCGCCGGGGCGCAGAATCGACAACAGACTCGCATCGTCGTCCGACCACAGGGGTGCATCGGGAGCAGGCGCCAAAGGATGAAACGCCTTCGCCAATAGCGTCGCCGTATCCGCATCACGGGCAAGCGCAATCCAGGTTGAGGCCAAACGCCCGAGTTTCTCCTCTTCTTCGTCGGTCGGAAACTCGTGCCCAATCAGGGGGAACATTTTGGAATTGGAAGCCAGGCGCGACAGCAGGCCACTCAATTCGTAGTACCGGCTTGAGACGTGAAAAAGAACCGTTCCGCCCGGACGCAATCGCGTTCGATAGATCTCGACCGCCTGGCGGGTCAGCAGATGCAAGGGGATCGCATCCGACGAAAAGGCGTCCACCACGATCACATCGAAGGTTCCCTTTGCCTGTGCGGCGAGCGCCAGTCGCCCATCGGCGATTTCGACATCAGCCCGTGCCTTGCTCGCCACACATTCAGACAAAAAGGTGAATTTCGCGGGATCGGCGGCGATGCGTTGCACTTCTGGATCAATCTCGAAGAAGGTCCAATGCTCACCCGGGCGGGTGTAGGACGCAAGCGAGCCCACGCCAAGACCGACAAGTCCCACTCGGGTCAACGGCCCGCGAGAACGCAGGACGGCAAGCGCCACCGCTATGGGGCTATCGGGATGATAGTAGGTTCTTGGTGTGCAACGGGTCTGCTGGTCGGGGGAAAGGCTTTGAATGCCGTGAACCGTCGTACCATTCTTGTAAACCGACAGTTCAGCCGAGCGCAACACATGGTGAACGCCGAAAAAGCTGCGCGAAAGATGGCTGGTTCGATTGGCAGATTCGAGGGTCAAGTTACCGAGGGGAAGCAGGACCACCATCACGGCAAGTCCCGAGGGCCAGCGCAACGACACCACCGCCAGCAGTAAAAGTGGAACATTGAACCAACCGTAGGACGACCCGAGTGCGCGATCCGCGATGATGGTCCTTGAAATCCAGAGTATGGCGATGCCAATCGCCGCAAAGGCGGCCGCACGGAAGAGCTGACTCCGCCAGAACGTGGCTACGTGGGGGCCGGTCGGAAGGCGCGTCAGACACGCGATGCCCAACACCAGCGGATACTCAATTGACCACGGAAACAATACAGGCGCGATCACGGCGTTGAACAGCCCACCGAGTACACCACCCACGGAGATCCAAAAATAAAAGGCAGTGAGGTGTTCCGCCTGTGGCCGTCGTTCAGCGAGACGACCGTGGAAAACCAGCGCAACCACGAAAAATGCACCCAGATGCAATCCCAGTGACAACCAAACCGGCACCACCTCCGGGGGATGACCGGACGTGACGGCCGCAAAAAGCGCAAGGCCCGCAACAGCGGGAACCAACTTGCGCGATGGAAACGAAAGGCGCGGCGAAAATGCGATCACAAAGGTAACGAGGTAAAGTCCAAGCGGCACGGTCCACAAAAATGGAATCGCGCCCAGATCGCTTGTGAGAAAGGTCGTCACCCCGAGGGTAAGGCTCGACGGAACGAAGGCGAGGCCCATCCAAATGAGGCGTTGTGACATCGGCGGTGCCGCCGATTTTACTTTCAAGTCCGGTTGCACATCCGATCGGCCGACCTCACCGAGTCGCGTCATTCGTATGACAACGTAGATCAACAATACAAAAAAAAGCGCGTATCCGAATCGCCAGAGTGATCGCTGAACCGAAAGCGGCGCCAATAACTCAAAAACAAGGGGGTAACCGAACAACGACAGCAAACTACCGACGTTGCCCGCAGCGTAGAGAAAATACGGATCGTGTGCCCTCGGATGTCCGGTGTACGTGAACCAGCGCTGCAAAAGGGGTGAGGTGACCGACAGGACGAAAAAGCTGGGGCCCACGGCCTGTGCCAGCGCAATCAGCACCCAGGGTATGGGACTCGACCCCGGGGTGGGAGAGCCGGTCTTGGCAGCAAAAGGCAAAAGCCAAGTGCCAAGCAATGCAAGTGTTGCGACGCCAGCGTGAACCCAAAGCTGCAAGCGCAATTTCCGCATCCGTGACACGACGTGGGCGTATCCGTAGCCGGCCAGCAAAACAGCCTGGAAAAACAACATGCAGGTGTTCCAGACCGCGGGTGCACCCCCGACCGCCGGCAAGAGCGCGCGCGCAGCCATCGGCTGGATGAGGAAAAGCAAAAAGGCGCTGAGGAATACCGCCGCGGTAAAGACAAGCGTCTGCACGTCGAAGCATTGTGCCCTGCAGACACGAATTGCGCGATAATGCAGATGCGAAATGGATACGAGCCTGGCCTTCTTTATTTTGCCCGCGGTCATGGGCCTCGCGGTTTGGTGGCACAGGGCCATTGCTCGCAACCGGGGGTTGGCATGGGGCCTTTGCGGGACTGCCTTGCTCACGCCCTTCTTGTTGCCACTAAGCGCTGTTGGCCTTCGCACCATCGCCGTGGGTTATGCCCTCGTTCTCTGCATCCGATTGAGTGATCTCGTGGCCAAGCGAGTGGACCCAAGCATGTTGACATCACGATGGCGCGTCCTCGTCGCGATTGTGTTGCCCCATCCGTCTTCACTCCCCGAAGATCCCGCCGCCCAAAACGCCGTCCGTAAACGCGGTCTCGGTCGACTCTTGCGCTTCTGCCTCAAACTGCTGCTCCTCGGTGCCGTCGTCCTCGCGAAACCATGGTGGCTTACATTCCGCGTGACCGAATCTCTCGGATTTGCCTTCCAGATCTATTTCATGGCCTCGGGCCTTGCCGATCTGGTGAGCGGCCTCTTCATGCTGACCGGGGTCGATGCGCGCGAGATCTTCAACGCACCCTTTCTTGCGCAGTCCCCGTCCGACTTTTGGGCCCGTCGGTGGAACCTCCTTGTCAGCGACTTTTTGCGCCGAACATTTTTCCTACCGATCGCGCGCAGCGGTGCGCCGGTCTTGGGAATGCTGTTTGTCTTTGTGCAAAGTGGTGTCGCACACGAATACTTCGTTGCGGGTATTCTGGGTTTTGAAAACGACGCCCCATTCCGAATGCTCGCTTTTTTCACGGTCCAGGGCATCGCAATCGTATTACTTCGTTCGCACCCTGTGTTCCGGAGGATTTCACGCGCGGCCAGACTGCCCGGTCGAATCCTGTTGCACTACGCGTGGCTCGTGGTCACCACGCCTCTTTTCGTCGGACCCATTTCACCGATCCTCAAGGCCTTCGACGCCGCCATCGCGCCCCTTCTGGGTGCACTCAACTTTCGGTAAATGCCGATGGACAATCCGGTGCGAGGGTACATCCGTCGCACGCCGGTTTCCGCGCAAAACATATTCGTCGACCGTGCCAGATGAGCTGGTGCGAAAGGCGGATCCAATTCGCCTTCGGGATAACCTGCATGAGATCTTTCTCAATCTTTTCAGGCGTCGTGTTGCGGGTCAGGCCAAGCCGCAAGGCCAACCGTTGCACGTGGGTATCCACCACCACCCCCACCGCGATCTCGAAAGCGGTGCCCAGCACCACGTTGGCAGTCTTGCGCGCAGCCCCTGGCAACGCGGTGATGGCATCGATATCGCGGGGAACTTCGCCGCCATGCCGGTCACAAATGAGGCGCGCCGTGGTCTGAATATTCTTGGCCTTCTGGCGGTAGAAACCGGTTGGCCTCACGATGTCTTCCAGCACCTCGATGGGAGCATCGGCCAGCGCCTGGGGTGTCGAAAAGCGCCCGAATAGAATCGGAGTTACCTTGTTGACCCGCTCGTCGGTGCACTGGGCCGAAAGGATTGTGGCGATCAACAGTTGAAACGGATTCTCGCGATGTAACTCGCAATCCGCATCCGGATGCAGTTTTTTCAGGCCGCGTAGCACCGCCTTGACCCGGGCGGGATCGGGTGGAAACGGCGTGCGTGCAGGCTTTCGGGTTGCCTTGGTAACGGCTACGCGTTTTTTCGCTCCGGTGGGCATGCGAGGCTGATGCATATCACGATTGCGGGCTACAATACTGCGGTGAGCGAACTGGAAGACCTCGACAAAGATCTCTCTGTACTCAAGGACGAGGCCGACAACATCGATCCCTACAAGTACCAGCGAAGGCGTCGCATCATCTATGCCGTCTTGACGGGTGCGGGCCTCGCGGGAATCTCGTTCCTCGTACTCGAGATGGTGACGCAGCAACGCAACCCCTGTGA
>JAYUPZ010000626.1:0-2665 GCA_043759805.1 Myxococcales bacterium
ATGAAAGCATTGAACGCTGTATCGAAGGCCGACTGGTCCTGGGCAACGATGGCCTTGAGGATTTCGTAGGGAGGGCTGTCATCGCCAGCGAGGTATCCGTTGCAGGCGGCGAGGTGTGCGGAGAGCTCGTCTGCGGGCACTGGATCGCGCAGCAACTTGCCAAGCAGGTGGGCCAGGTGGTGATCGCCTTCGTCCTCACCGGGTTGAAGTTCGTTCGACTGGAGGACGCCGATCTGCCGAGCGGTATCGAAATCGGCAGCGGCAATGGCGTTGACGAGAGACGCGTACCAACCGGCACCGGAGAGGTGGATGCGTTCGTTGGGAGCCTCGGCTGTCTTGCGTTTCAGAAAGCGCAGACGAAGACGGCCGGAGCGCGCGAGATTGTGCAGGAAGATGTTGTGGTTGCCATCGTCCAGCAACTGCATCACAGCCAACGCTCGAAACTTACCGCCAAGCTCGCGCACGTTCCGCGCGAGCTCAGTCAGCGGCATGTCGGGCGCGTCCGTGCCACCGTACCAGATGGACAGATCGTCGGTGAGGGCGTCTATGTGGTTGGACCAGTCCATGGGTATCTAGAAATCGAGCTCAATTGGGGCGGCCAGTGAGCTTGGACCGGGTGGGACGCGACCTTCCGCTTGAAGCCATTCGATTTCGGCGAATTTGTTGCCGATAAAACCTTCCTTCTCCATCGCCTCTTTAAGTTTCCTGCTCACCATGATCATTTTGGTCATGTGTCGCGGTCGCAGGATAAGGGGAGCACCCTCAAACGCTTTCTCGCGAAGTTGCAACGTCCCGAATTCCTCGGTTTGGTCACTCTTATCCAATCGGAATGCGCTTTCCTTCTCATCAAAAACCTCGACGAATTCGAGAGGATTGACGATGAAATATTTATCCTTCAATGGTTTATTCTTGTGATTACGAACCTCAACCGGCAAGAATTCAACCATTCCTAACCCGTCATATCCTGTCAGAAACGATCTGCACCTATCCGATACAACAAGAAACGAGCTCATGTTGTCGAGGGTGTCCGTAGGGATCGTGTTGTTCGGAGAGCTAGCACGGGCTGGAAAAAAGGCATCCGGTGGAAATTCGGATGCAAGCTTGATTCCGAAATTCATTCGATAACCATCTTCGAATCCTTCAAGCCCGTCGAGCAAAAGGAATTCATCGCCAGAATGGGCGCCCCAGAAGACGTATGGATTTGACATGGTTTGATGTCCCTTTGTGCTTTGGTTTATTTTCCTGAAAGCGCGGCTCGTAATAACTCTAGCTTTTCGCTGGTGGTCTTGGGAAATGAACGCTTGGTCGCGGATTTTGGCGACATCGAAAAAGCCATGTACCAGAGGGCGGGCGGCTCGTCTCTAGTGCGACATGCTACCCATGCCGCGTGTGTCTTCCGCGACGTCAATCCGTTTCGATGGCTGCCGGAACCTTTTTTCAAATCGCTCAATAGCGTCGCACTCGCTTCCTCATGGTTAGCCTTGTTTGTGGCAGCCTTGTTCGCAACGTCGTTCAGTTCCTTGTTGATAACGTCGTTGTACTTATCGTGGTCGAGGTCATGATTTGCCAATCCTTGAAACAGCGGTGGCAACACGATCTTATCGGAGCCGGTTTTGATATCCAGGTAGTACGAAACCGTATGCCGGAACGTCGGTAGTGCAATCATGTTGTCCTTGTCGTTGATACACCACTTGGTGTTGTGTACGACCTGACTGATGTCTTTTTTGACAGTGATGACGCCTGTAACCTCCGCGACACAAAGAATGTGATGCGCTTCGGCGCCCCTCTCCGTTGAACCCTTTTTGCTGTGTTTCTGTTTGATTTTGTCCCACGCGACCGCGTCGCTGACAGCTTGATACTTGTTGCCGCAGTCACACTTGTCAGTTCGCAGTGAACAGAATTGACCCTTGACGTAGCCCGCACTATGCCCGCTCATGCGTCGTACCCCTTGCTAACCACTGCGACCGCCCGGTTACCGCCGTCGCCAGAGCACGTCACCGCAACCGATGGCGATCTTGCCCACGCACGTTGATGTGCCGCGACGGCCAAACACAGGCCAACCGCGCCCGCGGCGGCACCCGTATCACCGATCGACACGACGGGGTAAAACAAATTTGGCGCATCGAAGACCGGATGCGTGCCCAATAGATGCGTCATCGCATTGCCCCATTCGGTTGCACGGTAGGTTTCACCGTTGTGATCGCAGATCGCCCAGAAGTCATCCGGCTTGGACCACCCTGTTACCGGCAACGCCTGTTGCAGCAACTTTGCGATGACCGTGCCACGAGGGGTCTTGGCCTCCTGCAAGGTGTCCGAATCCACGCCCATGAATACACCGCCTATCGATGCCAGCGCAACCCCGTTTCGAGCCCGGACCGACTGCGCCGACTCGACGACCAAGACAGCCGCGGCTTCTCCGGGAATCAATCCCACCGGTGTTTCCGGTGTTTTCAACAACTCTGTTTCAGTCAGCCACTGCAACGTTTCAAGGTCGAGCAGCGAGTCGACGCCGAGCACGATCGCGCAATCGACCACGCCCGCAGCAAGATCGTTTTGTGCCTGGCCCAATGCCTCAAGCGCACCCGGATGTCCACTGATGCAAAGCTGACGCAGGGCCTGGACAGAAGCTCCGGGCCATTTCGCTCTCTTCAAACACGTGTTGAGT
>JAYUPZ010000627.1:0-12032 GCA_043759805.1 Myxococcales bacterium
GGTCCCATCACCATCGGCTATCTCGCGGGCGTCGCCGCCGAACAGGGCCTCGACCAGTACCTGTGGTTGTTGGCCTTGCTGTCGATCAACATTGGCATGTTGAACTTCTTGCCAGTCCCCATCCTGGATGGCGGCTTGCTGGTCTTCTTCTCGATTGAGCTGCTGGTGGGTCGGCCACCTTCCCGACGCGTGCGAACCATCGCGTCCTACGTTGGACTCGCCGCGGTCGTGCTGTTCATGGGGCTTGCTCTCAAAAACGACGTGGTACGTTTTCTTATTAAGTAGGTTGTAGGGATGGCCGCTGCACTTCTTGCAATTGAATCTTCCGGTAAGACCGCACATGTTGCGATTGTTGCCGCGGACGGAACGGTGCTCGCAGCGCGCACCCAGACCGAAGATCGCCACGCTCCGGGTCTACTCGGCCTTTGCGATGAGGTGCTGTCCGCAACCGAATTGCAGTTGAAGGATCTTGCGGCACTCGCCTGTGGAGAGGGCCCCGGCAGCTTCACGGGCTTGCGCATCGGCTTGTGTACAGCCAAGGGATTCGCGCTTCCTTTGGGACTGCCCCTTGCACTCGTGTCGTCCTTGCAGGCGCTCGCCCATGATCTATCCAAACTTCACCCGGAATCGACCTGGTTCCTGCCCTGCATCGATGCCGGCAAGGGTGAAATTCACGCCCAGCTTCATCAAATTTTGGATGGCAGGGTGCAGGCGATTGAGTTGGCGCGGCGCATGACCCCCGAGGCCCTTTGCGTCGCGCTTGCGAAGGCGGGTGATCCGCTACAGGGGATCGTCGTCGGTGGCAGTGGCCTCGATAGATTTCGGGACGTGTTCGAGGAAGCGTCCCCCCTTCAAATATTGGCTCAAACCGCGGCGGGACCCACCGCGGTAGCGGTCGCGGATCTTGCGCGAATCGCACTTTCCAACGGACAAACGGCGGGTGTCTCGACGGCGGCGCCCCACTATGGACGGGCTCCGGACATCACCCAGCCCCGCAAGCGATCCCCGGGGACCTGATTTGGGTTAGGATTGTCAGGCGTGCCAACGGAAAATCGAATCGATGCACTTCGGGCGGAACATGACGCCCTGGAAAAGCGGCTTGCGGAGCTGGACGGCCATCTCTCCTTGACCCCCGCCGAACAAACCGAACGGGCGCGCATCAAGAAGTGGAAGCTCAAGCTTAAGGATGAGATCGCGGCGCTCGCACCAAGCTAGCGGACCGTGCGAAACAACAGTTCGTCAATTCGCAACGCCGCCTTCGTAGAACGATCTTCTACGACGACGATCGCGTCGTGTTGCTGCCACTTTGCCACGTCCCAACGGATGATCTCGGCCACGCCGCGCGGCGATGCATCGCGAACGATCTCGCCGTCCACGAGCAAAAACACGCGCAAGTCGCGGTCGTCTGCACCTGCGAGCAGGAACTCAATCACCGGGGCATCAATGCGGATAATGGGCGAACGCAAAACACCGACCGCCGCGACTCCCCCTGCGGCCGAGTCAGCAACGCCGGCACCGTGTCCGAATTCACGCGTCGGAACGGGTGCCGTACCAAACGCATCACCTTCGGGCGCCCACCCTTCAAAATGGCTCATATCAAAGCTAGCAAGACGCCGCGTGCCATCGTCCAAGGCGCGGGGCGCGGCGGTCGGCGTCAGGACATAACGCGGGGAGGTCTCGGCTCCCGACATCGATCGCGTCGTATCCACGCCATCCTGGAACGTGTGGACCACATGGTATTTCTGCTCCAGCCCCGGCCATTCATTGGGACGCGACTTCCAGTCGAGCACAATCCACGGAAACCGCTGGGTGGCAATTGCCTCGTCAAGACCTCGCGGTCGGCCTAACTTTGCCGCGACGTCGAAGATGCCCATTCGATGGACAAAAGGTCGCTTGCCAACGAGGACGGCGTAATACGGATGAAACGGAATGAAGCCGTCTCCCGGTAAACCGCTCAGGTGTTCCAAAAATTGCGCCGCAGCGATGCTGTCTTGCCTGGTCGGAACTGTTTTCAAATCGGGCCGACCGGTCTTGAACGATTGCAAGGCCAATAGCGCGAGGGCGGTTGCCGCAACGAGCTCGGACAGGGGCCGCTGCGATCCAATGACCAAGTCGATTGCACGCGCCCCCAGCACCGCAAGGGCAAATGCCGGAAAAAAAACAGCGGGAATGAAGGCATTGTCAAACGCCCACTGGGTTCCAAAGCCCACCATCGCAGAAACGACCCCTGCAACGGCAGACAACAACAGCACCGCATCGACGCGACGCAAGCGTTTCACACGCCACAATACGAAAACGACTGCCACAAGCGCCAACCACAACGGCCAGGTATGGGTCGCAAGTTTCAGTGGCGCGTTCCGAAAGGCCTGTTCGGCGGAGAAGTTGTGGCTTTGATGCAGCTCGAATACATAGGTACGAAACCAACCACCGGAGGCCTTCTCAAGCGCAAAACCACCGATCGCCAGACACCCGGCCGCGACCAATCCGTAGATCACGCCACGACGCCAGTTCGCAATCAGTAACCCGAGGCCAATCGCAATACCGGGTATGGATGCCGTTTGTTTGGTGAAAAAGGCGAGTGCAATGAGCGCACCTCCCAGCGCCGCCGAAGAAACTTCGTGACCGATGAAGGAAAGCACCAACACCGTCGCCACGAGAAACAACATCAGCGAGTCGCCACGCACAAGATCGTAAAACGTTCCGGTGAACTCGAATCCTGCGCATACGGCACCCGTACCGCCGAGGGCCACGGCAGCAGCAGCGAGACGCCGTCGCCAACCGAAGTCCTTCATTTCACGTTGACAGAGAAACACCATCCACAAGAGCGAGCCGGTAAAGGCGGCTATCGAAACCGTACGCCCGAGAACGTAACCAAGAGGCGCGAGCCGAGAAAGTATCGACAGCAGGAATGGATAAAATGGCGTGTAGAGAAAGGGAACAAAATCCACTGAGGGTTCGACGTAGATGTTTTTACCCTGCGCAAACCGCAACGCGTGAACAAGGGTGCCGCCCTCCATCCACTCGAGATCAAGGGGAAACGCTACACGCAAAAAGAAGGTTTGCCCGAGCAACAAGAGTTGCCGCAGACCCCCCACTGCCACGAGGACCAAAAGCGCGACCACGATCGCGTTCCAGAGCGGTCGTCTTTTCTGAATCGTTTGGAGCAAACTGGACATGCCGTCCTCGCCCTTTTACCTCAGGTCCGCCGTGGTTTCGATGCGTAGAGGGCGTTTCAGGGTTTTGCCTTCGGACAGTCGAAAACTTGCTCGGGGCCCGTGCCTGCGCAAAGCACACCGGTGGCGGTTTGTTCGCAACGCGCGGCCGATCCCATGCCTTGACAGGTCAGTGCTTTGTCTGTACCCGGACATTTAATCGAGGCCTGACAGCCGTGCGATTCGAGGCTGGCACCCACGTCTGCAGCATCGGCAAAAACTTCGACCACGCCGTCGTTGCGACCATGAACACGACCCGTTGCAACGAAAGCTTCGCGACCACTTTCGTAACACATCATTCGGGAATCGCTTTCATGCGGCAAAATGCTGCAGTCGAAGAGCAGCACGGGAATGGCATTGGGGTCGGACAGGCGGCGCGCACAACAAAGGCTCACGGGGCCCTCGATCACGACACCCGGAACCACGGTCGGACCCGCAGGCGGTGACCTGCGCATCGGCTCAGTATGGGCTGTCTCAAGGTCCGAAACGGCCTTCGGCGTCGCCGCACAAGCAATCAGAAGCGTTGTAAAAAGTAGAGCCAACCCCGCTCCGACCACGCCTCGATGCGAAATTGCGCACATTCGCTTCCCGTCCTACTCGATCCGCCCCTCGCAAAGCAATATTCAACGATTGCGGTCCCTGCTAGCCTGCGTGTCCCGATGAAACGACCCGCTGCCACCATCCTTCTTTTTCTGCCCTTTCTGCCTTTTTTTGCGTGCGCAGGCAGTGCTGTACCGACCGCTGCGCCCCCGATTCCGAAGGATGAACCCACGGTCGTTACTGTCGAAAGGACGCCAGCGCCTGCACCGGTTGTGGATGGCAACGCTCGCACCGCGCGCGACATGGAAGACGACAAGTGGTCGCCCATTCAGAGCGACTTCCCCTTTCAGGCCTCCGTGATGACGGTCCCCTATCCTGCCGGCAATACCACCAACAAGGCGATCTCCATTCGTTTGGCGGGACAAGCCGCGATAGCCTTCGACACGGATTTGCTGCGCATGTCGGCCGGCTGGACGGGTGGCTTTCTCACCCCGACGGGCGTCACCTTCGACACGAGCCACGGTGGCCATCCGCAAATGGAAGGCGAGCAACAGTTTGGCATTGCACCCGGACCGGGCTGGGCCGACGCAAAGGGAACCTTCGATGATCCGCGCACCATCCCGTTTGGACCCTTGCCCGATACCTGGGCGCGCTGGGGCGGACTCACCGTTCTCGGTGACACGGTGGTGCTCAGTTACACCGTTCACGGAATCGCCGTACGAGAACAACCCGCCGCCATCACCGAGGCCGGTACCACAGGATTCGTGCGCAACTTCGAGCTGCAAGGCAAGGCCACGGGACCCGCGTTGAAATTGCGGGTGGCCGATGTGCCCGCCGACGCCAAGATCGAGACCGGCAACGTCGACGGTGCCCCGTCTGTGACGGCCACCTCGGACAACCGTATTACACGCATCGGCATTAGTGCCTTGCCGGGTGCAAAGTTGGAGGTTCTCACGGGTGGACGGGTTGTGTTGCATATTCCACGTCCGGCCAAGAAGATCCTCATCAAGGTGGTCGTTGCGTCTCAGGCAAATACAAACCCGAACACGGCACTGCCGGGTCTCGACGGTGCACCGAGCCTCGCCGATGCGAAGGCCGGTGGCACAAGGCACTGGCCCGAACCCATCGTCACCCACGGCGTCAAGGGCGAAGGACCCGGTCCCTACGTCGTCGATCGCATCACGACGCCCTATCCCGGTGTCTACAAGGGACAGCCAGAAAATTGGCACGACAACAAATTCTCCCGCCGCATCATGATTGGCGGCCTCGACTTTTTCTCGGACGGCATCCGTGCTGCGGTTTCGACCTGGGAAGGCGATGTGTGGATTGTCGAGGGCATTGATGACGATCTGGGCGAGCTGCGTTGGCATCGCTATGCATCGGGCCTCTTCGAGCCGCTCGGCCTGAAGATCGTCGGGGATGTTGTTTATGTGACCGGCCGCGATCAATTGACCCGCCTTGTCGACACCAATGGCGATGGCGAGGCGGACCGCTACGAGAACTTCAACAATCAGGCGACCAACTCGCCCGGATTTCACGAATTCACCTTCGATTTGCAAACTGATTCCAAAGGGAATTTCTACACGGCGAAGGCGGGACCTGTACGCGGCGGAGGCCGGGATTTTGGTGGCGGCGGCGGTAACGGTATCGTCACACCATTCGCGGGTGCCCTGCACAAGATTACGAAAGATGGAAAGAAGCGCACGGTGGTGGCCACCGGATTTCGCGCCCCCAACGGCATTGGCATTGGCCCCGAAGGCCAGATCACAGCGGGCGACAACGAGGGCTCGTGGATGCCGACCTCGCCGATTCACTGGGTGCGCCAGGGAGGGTTTCAGGGCGTCGAACCGCTTGCCCATCGCACCCCGCTGCCACCGTACGATCCACCTTTGTGCTACATCCCAAAATCGTATGACAACTCGGGCGGCAATCAGGTCTGGGTGCCGAAGGGCGATACCCGTTGGGGACCGTTCGCGGGCGAGTTGCTGCACTTCTCCTACGGACGCGCCGCCATCTACCTGGTGTTAAAAGAGCCCGTTCCTGGTGGAAACAAGCCGGGCAACGCGCAAATGCAGGGCGGCATCGTGCGGCTATTCGGTGGTGCCGACGCCAATCAGATGACGGGACAGCCCCTCAAGCTCACGTCATCGGCCATGCGCGGTCGCTTCAATGCGCGGGATGGCCAGCTTTATGTCGCGGGGCTTTCGGGCTGGCAAAGCGACGCTGTTTCGCTGACGGGCTTCGATCGGATTCGTTACACAGGCGCTCCGGTCCAGACCGTCCGCGGTTTGAAAGTTGTTCCGACCGGTGTCGAGCTGCGTTTTTCCGAACCGCTCGATCCCGCAAGTGTCGACGCACAAAATTTCTCGGGCGAACGCTGGAACTACATTCGCACCAAGGACTACGGCTCGCCTGAATTCTCGGTCGAAGATCCGACGCGCAACGGCCACGATCGCCTTGAAATCGCAGCCGTGGTGCTTGGCAAGGACAATAAAACGGTGACCCTGCACATCGAGGACATGCGGCCGGTTCACCAGATGTTGTTGCGCTACAACCTCAAAACCCTTGCGGGCGCCTCGATCCGCCAGAGCGTGATGCATACGGTACACTTTGTGCCAAAGGGCACCGGTCAGCAGGAGGCCCTGGTTGCGCAAAACCGCGGCAAGCCGGGTCTATTGCTCCATTTTCGTGGGGCTGAGAACGACACCGATGCCGATCTCAAAATCGTCCGCAACGTCGCTCTCCACACGGGTGCGGGCGTGGCACCCACCCCTTTCCTGAACGCTGGGAAACCGTATCACGCGATCTGGGAAGGCACACTGACACCCGACATGAAGGGTCGATTCCGCCTCCGAGCGTACGTCAGAGGGAAGTTAACGGTGAGCCTCGACGACAAGGTGGTTCTTTCTTACGAAGGCAGTGCCGAGGCGATGGTCGACTCGCCGCCCATCGAACTCGACAAGCGCGCCCAGAACCTGCGCATGGTCTTGCAAGGCAGTGCAAACGCGGCAGCAGGCGTGCGCTTGCATTGGGCACAAATTCCGGATGTCGATACCACACAGATTTCGTTTGAACCCATCACCGCGCAACACCTGCGTTATCAACCGACCGACGCGATAAAGGAAGCGGAGTTGCGTCGGCAGGGCCGTTCAGTGTTTGTCGAGAATCGCTGCGCCAATTGTCACGTTGATCCAAAACAACGCCAGGGGTTGCCGGAACTTTCGCTGTCTGCGCCAAGCTTCGCGGGCATCGGTAGCCGACGCAACTGGGCCTGGATGCATCAGAAGATTATCGATCCCGGCCGATCGGGCAACATGCCCCGATTGTTGTCAGGCAAGGAGGGCTATGCCGACGCCACGCTCATTGCATCTTACCTCGGTACCTTGACGGATGCAGCGACTGAAAAGGTTCAGAAAGAGAATCACCAGGCGGTACTGGCTATTCAGGCCACGGCACGCAAATACGGCTCGCTACAAGAAGTGCCAACCATCTCACAGCTACAGTGCGGATCGTGTCACATCGTGGAGCAAATGGCAGCCGAAGATGGTCGCATTGGTCTCGACGGCCTGCAGTTCAAATTCACTGACGGAGCACTCAGCGAATTTCTCATGGCGCCCGAACACAACCACGCCGATAGCAGGATGCCGAACTTTGGCTTCAGCCGCCGAGAAGCGGTGGAACTTGAAGCCATCTTGCGTCGCCCAGGATGGGCACCCAAAGCAATAGACCGACCCGTCGACGCCGCTTCGCTTGAACGCGGCAAGACGCTTGTGCAACAACTTGGATGCCTATCGTGTCACACGGGACCTGCGGGACTTACCAATCAAGCACGGGCCCCGATGCTGACGGCAAGTGCCCTGCAAACTGGCAAGGGCTGTCTTGGCGAAACGCCTCCGGCGAACTACAAAATGCCCAACGGAAGCCGAACAGCCTTGATGGCGCTTGGCACGTCAGGTTACAACGCCATTTTCGGTCAGGCACCCATCGAATTTGCCGAACGACAACTTGAAAACTTGCGCTGCAATTCGTGTCACGGAAAAATCGAGGGATTCCCAACCCTCGACGTTGCGGGCGAGAAGTTGCGGCCCGAATGGGTGAAGGCCTTTGTTTCCGGCAAGATCCCCTACAAGCCTCGAGGGATCACTCATCCCGATGGCCACGTCTGGCTTTCGGCCCGAATGCCGGCCTTCCCCTCCCGCGCCGGGCGCATCGCGGAAGGTTTCGCAGGACGATCGGGCTATGCCGCGACCACGCCCGTGGAAAGATCAATTGATGCCGCCCTCGCTCAGAGTGGCGCCAAACTGGTTTCAAGCGACGGTGGCTTCGCGTGCATCGGTTGCCACGGGATCGGCGCACAAAAAGCAACGCAGGTCTTTGAAGTCGAGGGTATCAACCTCGCTTACTCGGTGGATCGCCTGCGGCCCGACTACTTCGCCCGCTGGTTGCGCAATCCGATGAAGGTGGATCCGCAAACCAAGATGCCCGCCTACTTCGACGAAAGCGGCATGAGCCCTCTTGACACGGTCCTCGGCGGAAAGGCCGATGCGCAGATCGACGCCATCTGGCACTACTTGCGCACAGTCGACATTCGCAATACGAAACGATAGAATCAGGGAACGTCGAAGACCGCTACCTGCGCGCGATTGTCTGCCGCAGGTGGCACAACGGACCAACGTTCGTTGCCGCTCCAGAAACCAACCCACAGGGTGAAGGGTCCTGCAGGCTGGGCCGGCGACAGCGTCAGTGCAAACCGGTCTCGTATGCTTTGCCCCACCATCCATTGCTCGACGGGCAACGCACCACCCACCGGCGGGTGATCGAGGTTTTCAATCTCCCCCGTCGGCGTTTGCAGATGGACGAAAAGTTTCCATCCCGGCGGGATTGGGCCGAGAACATTGAAAAGCAGTGCGATCTCGACCGACTGTCCACGGGTGGGCTTGCCCGCAAGGTCGTATCCGGTCAGAGCAATCAAAGGTGGCGCACCCGCGGGTCCAAACTTCAAATCAAGCGTGTTCGCGGGAGCCAGCGCCACTGCACCGGGTGCCGTCACATCACGGGCCAGACGCTCTGAAAAATCCTGGGGCAAGGACAGCGCGGTCAGATGCACCCTCAATTGCTGCTTCAGCACATCGCACTCGGAATCCTCACCATATCGATCGGCCGCCTCAATCCCTTCGGACAGGCGGTAACATTCGGTCGTGTTCTGCGGCGTCCAGTTCCAAATCAACTGATGGGTCTCGCTGACGAGCGCTCGCTTTTGATTGTTGCCCTCGTAGCTGACTTCCTGGAACACGGTCGTGCGCGCGGGGACAGTCGGAGAAGGTGCGCCCGCAAGCAGATCCACAAACGACCGACCCTGAAACGAAATCTGATGCGGACCGCGCACAAGGTTGACGATGCTTGGTGCCAGGTCCACGTGCGAAACCGGCCGCTTGATTCGTTGCGGATTCAGTCCTGGAACACGGACAATCAGCGGTACCTTGGTCTGCGGTGGATACAGGTGATAGCCGTGCGCTGCGATGCCGCGCTCGCCCAGTCCCTCGCCGTGATCGCCGGTAATCACGATCGCCGTTTTGCCCCACAGGCCGAGCGTCTTGAGTTCGGCCAACACGCGTCCTATTTGTGTGTCTGTGTAGCGTATTTCGTGATCGTATCGGTCGACAGGTTCGTCTCCGAACCCGGGCGTATCAGGATGCGTTTCGTAGTTCAAATGGGGATCGTAAAAGTGCAGAGTCAGAAAGAATCGCCCGGCCGCGTGCGCCCTCAAAAATGCGATGCCATCGTCGGCGATTGGCGCAGCAGACGTACCCTGCGACTCTGCCGGACCCCCAATGTTCTGGTGCAGCACTGCCCGTTGACTGTCGTACACATCGATCCCGCGCTCGAACCCGCGCTGCCAACGGGCATCGAAGTATGAATAGGCCCAAAAAGCCCCGGTACGATAACCAAGTGGCTTCAACACCTCGGCCAAAAAAACGTTGCCTGTGCCGATGCGGGGCCAAAAGCTGTCGCAGCCTGTGCAAGGTTGCCAGTCAACAGAGCTTGGCCAACGCCCCGTGAAAATAGCGGGCATCGAATAGCGGGTCGACGGCGCGTGGGCCCAGCTGTTCTCGAACAACGTGCCCTCCGTGGCCAGTGCGTCAAGTGCCGGCGAGGTGGATCGAACATAACCGTAACACGAAAGGTGATCAGCACGCAACGTGTCGACGGCAATCAGCAACACGTTCAGGTCGGAGGGCACGGCTTCTGGCACCGAGTGAAAGGCGGGAGCTTCAAGCGAAACGCGGCGAGCATCCTGACCGTCGCAATCCTGGTCGACGCCATCCTGTGGCCAGTCGAGTGCCGCGGGGTTGAACTGCGGATTCTGATCGTCACAATCGCCACCACCAAAAAAGCGGGGATGCCCGTCGCCATCCCAGTCGCCGAGGCGCTGCACCTGGGTCAACACGGTTCCGGCCATACCCGCGGAAGCAGTCGCCACCTTGCGTGCCAATTCGGATTCTGCAGCGAGGGGTACCATGCCAAGCGAGACAGCAAAGAGAGCCACCACCGTTACGAACCGCCCCGAACGAGCCGACCAATGCAACACGCTCGCGCCCGAAACCACACCCACGGCCAAGAGCAGCAACAGATCGTTCCAGGGCAAGAACTGCAAGTCGCTTTCAAAGTTATGTCCGCCCCACACGATCAACGCGGTCGCCACCACGACGTATCCGCCACCGCCAATCCAAAATGCGGATCGCCATCGCACGCGGGAAATCGCAACACAAAGAAGCGGCCCGCATAAAGCCAGCGCGCCCGCCCAGGAGGCCCGTTCCAAAAGTGCCAACCGCCGCAGGGGGGCATGGGTTGTTGCCAGCAAGAACACGGGAATGGCGGCGGCCACGATGATGAATGGCGGCACCAGCCAGGCACCGGTCGGCCGTTCGTCACGGGCCGACAGGGCTATCTGCCTTGACGACAAAACACGCGACATGGCGGGTGCCAACCAAAAAGCCAACAACCATCCGCCGAGCATGGCCACCGAGACGACGCCACCCGCCAGCAGTCGGTTCACGCGACTGCTCGTTCCAAAGACCGCCCCGGCAGCAAATGATGCCGCGGGCACCCCGGCCAGCAAACGCCCCAGGGCAAACGCCACCCGGCCCGGCTCTATTGCCTGGCCCCACCGCCGCAGCAGCACCAAAATTCCGAGTACAAGACCGAAAAGCGCACCCACCAGAGCATCCAGGCCCGCGACGAGGGCCACGGAGGACAGCAAGCCCCACAACGATGCATGGGCCTGAAATGCCGCAAAAACCCCGTCGGCGATCCCCACGCAAAGGCCGCCGAGCCAACCTACCGTTATCGAAAAGAAAAGGGGCGAAGACGGTTTCAAGACGCAAAGAGCTACCAAAGATCGGCCGGTCGATAAAGGGCCGCCGATAGCCCTGAAGAATATTGTCGGACTGCCGACCGTCTTATAAAGGTGCAGCA
This sequence comes from Myxococcales bacterium, assembly GCA_043759805.1. Lineage (GTDB taxonomy): Bacteria > Myxococcota_A > Polyangia > Fen-1088 > Fen-1088 > JAWXBF01. Next base: position 11,229 of record JAYUPZ010000627.1, read on the forward strand.
CGACGCAGTTCCCTTGCCACGAACGACGCGAACCGCCATTGCGGGTCTGTGCTTTGGTCTCGGCTTGGGCCTTGCCGCCTGTGCCAACACGACCGGCGCCGTCGAAGTCAGAAACGCGTTGCCGGTACCGACGGGGTCGGCAATCACGATCGAACGCGGGCATCACGAAACGTCGCACTACCGCATCGACCACGGCTTGCTCGGAACCGTTGGACAAATCGACATTCGCATTGAGGCCGACGAACACGGTTGGAAAGCGACCGGCACGGGCACAGGCGCAATCCTCGGTCTGGGAAAACGAGTCCAGGATATCGAGACCCGCATCGACACGCACACTTTGTTGCCGACGCGCTGGCAAGTGCATCGCAAGTCGTCGTCGCGCGAGCTAACCGACGTGGCCCAACAACTGAGCCCAGGCAGTATTCGCATTGTGCGCAAACGGCCGGGACGCCCGGATGAAGGCACCCACTTCGGCGACACCCAGCCGGTCTTTGACCCGCTCGGCTTCCTCATCTACATGCGCGCCGCGAGACTGCCGCAAAGCCCGGTCACGCTGTCCTTGCTGGATGGTCAAGCCTACTGGCAGATTACCCTCACCCCACAGCCCGGGGAAGATTTGCGCGTGGGAACCCAAACGCATCACACTATGAAGTGGACCGCGATGGCCATCCCCCTTGACTGGCAACGCCAACCCAGTCAAGAGCGAACCCCAAAGCGTTTCACCTTGTGGGTCACCGATGACAGCCAACGAATCCCAGTGCGGGTCGAGGCCGAAAGTCCGCTGGGGAACGTTCGGGTGGATCT
>JAYUPZ010000628.1:0-12019 GCA_043759805.1 Myxococcales bacterium
GGCGCGCATCGGCTTGCAAATCAACGCCTTCCTCGACACCTCGACCGAGCTCGTCAAGGCCGGCAACCAAATGGACACCGAGCTTTTGACCATCTGTAAGTCGATGGCAACCGACCTCGGCATCCCGGATGCTGAACTTGCGCCGATGCCGATGCAGAGCGCGACCGAAGCCGCCTGCTCGCGGGTTGCCAAGGGCATTGATAGTGGGATCAAGCTGAACCTGCCCGTCAACGCCAAGCTGACAATCATCGCTGAGCCTGCCCGTTGCACCATCGACGCCAGCTTCACCCACTCGTGTATCGAGACCTGCGAACAGCGCGAGATCATGGAAACCGAAGTCACCTGTAAGGCAGGTAGCTTGTCGGGTAGCTGCTCCGCGGAATGTACCGGTGAGTGTTCGGGAACGTGTTCAGCACAGTGCACCGGCCAATGCACCGGAACCTGCACGGGATCTTGCTCGGGAACCTGCAAGGGTACGTGTAACGGTACCTGCAGCGCCAAGAACGCAAAGGGCGAGTGCATCGGAACCTGCACGGGCACCTGCGAGGGAACCTGTAGCGCGACCTGCAACGGTAAGTGCAGCGCAACCTGCAAGGCAAATTGCGGCGGCACCTGCTCTGGTTCATGCCGCGGCGGTTGCAGCGTGAACTACGTCGCTCCGAAGTGTGAAGAGATCGTCGTGACCAGGGAGATCGAGGAGTGCTCGACTTCGTGTGAGACCAACGCACGGGCCAAGGCCGAGTGCACGGCACCTTCGTTGACGGTTGACTTCGCAGCCAACATCACGCCCGAGATGGAAGCGAAGCTTCTCAAGGTGATCGACACCTTGAAAAAGAACCTGCCTGCTTTGGAGAAACTGGCCTTCCGCGCGGGTAAAGTCATTTCCGCTTCGGCCCAACAGTACTACACTCAGATTCAAGGCTTCGTCAGCGCGAGTGCTGATCTCACCGTGCAAGCCGGCTCTTGCCTGGCGTCGGCAGTCTCGGCCGTTGGACGTTCCCTGGGACAGATATCCCTCGTCGCCTCGGTTAGCGTCAACGTCTCGGTTTCAGCGAGCGCTTCGGGCGAAGCCTCGACGATATAGCGGGTGTCTTTTCCGCAAAACCATCGTTCCCCCCAATCCCTCTCAATGCAACCAGGGCGGCTCCTCATTGCCGCGTTCCTGGTTGCTGTCGGGTGGTCGGGGTGCAGGCAAGAGGCCACGCAAAAGGTGGCACTCACGCCCGCGCAGCGTGTGACCGAGCGGTTGAACCCGACCGCTTTGGTCGCGTCGTTGCGCAAGGCGGGTGGCGCGGAAGTTTCGAGCACACTCACGATTCGAGTGGAATCGGCCGAGCAAAACGCGGGGTTCAATCCACCGAAGGAACTGCGTACCGAAACACAATTGAGCATGGATGAGGCGGGCAATTTTTCGTTGCAAGAGAGCAACAACCTGGACAACGGTCGCGTGGTTGTGTTGCGAAACGATGAACTGAGCGTGCAACTCAAATACGGCAAGCTCATTCGCCGTCCCGCGCGCGAACCCGAGCCCACCCTCCTTCTGCAAGAGGCTGTGGGCGGTCCGTTTACCGCATGGGAGCTGCTTGCGTCTTTGCCCGGCATCGTGACCGAAAACGCCGAATCAGGGACATTCCGCTTCACGGTCAAGCCTGACGTTTCAGGTACCGCAACCGCGGGACAAGGTCCGCTGCGCAGCTGGCGTGAAGGCGCCTCAATCAAGTCTGGTGCGGGAGACATTGTCGTCGACGAGGCCTCCGGCCTGCCAACGGCAGCCCAGTTGCACCTGACGTTTCACGCGAGTCGAAACAACCACCCGGTTACAGGCCAGCTAGACGTGAGCTTCTCACTGAGAAACATCGGCACCGTGCCCGACCTTTCCGAACCCGATGCGGGCTTTTTGCCGACCCATCAGCGCACGCTCAGCGAAGAGCGTATGCTGGATGGACTGTCGGGTCGTCGCGATCCGGCACAAATCACCCCGTGACCAATGTCTGAACACGACGACGACAAACCCTCGACGCCAGGGCCGACCGAGCCCGTGGAAGTCGAAGCGGTCGTGGCAGAGGCCATCCCTTCACGACCATCGGATCGATGGCACTACCTGAGCGAAAATCGCGGCGTTATCGTGCGACGCGCCTTGTTGGCCACCGCCCTTGGTGGCGCGTTGCCGATTCCCGTCCTTGACGACTATTTTTCGACCCGCATTCGAGCGGGTATGTTCATGAAGATCGCGCAAAACCGAGGCGTCGGCTTGCCTGCCGCCGCCTCGGAGATCATCGCCGAAGCCAAGGGCACATCCACACTGCGCAATCTTGGCACGACCGCCGCAACGTTGATTGCGCTGAAACTTGCCTGGCGGAAATTTTTCACCTTGTTGGCGGCGGGCCGAGGTGCCGAAGAGGCTGCGACCACCTACCAAGCGGGGTTGCTTTTTGATCATTATTGCGCGCGTTTGCACAACGGACCTGCCATCGATCGCACCCTCGCCGCGATGCTTCGGCGCACCATCCATGGGGCGGTGGGAACTGCAGGGAAAGACGCCCTTATCAACATCTTCAAGGACGGCAGCAAGACCCTCGGGCGCTCGCTGTTGCAGGCCCCCAGCTGGATCAATCGACGGATGACGGTGCTACTCGAACGTTGGATCCGCAGTAGGGGCAACCCGGAGGCATTGCAAGACGACGACGCCGTTCTGGATGGCGACGACGCGCGATGGCTCGACCGAGCGGCCGAGGTGGTGGATGCGCGACTGGCAGCCCTCGGAAACGAGTATCTCGATACCCTCGTCGGCCGATTCGAAAAAGATTGGCGGTCGTTAGAGGCCGCGAGGGCCACCGGGAGTCCTCCCTCGCCGGGAAGCCACAACCGCAATTGAGCCGAGGGTTTCCCTCTGCTACCATCGCAGCCTGGTGCGTAAAACTAGCGCAGGGAAATCATCAAAGGTGGCCGCGAAATCGACGGCTCGCAAATCCACATCCAAGCCCGCGCCTGCAAAAGCGGGACGGTCAGCCAAGCCGACAAAACCGGCAGCGAAACCGGTAGCAAAGACATCCTTTAAACCGGGCAAAGCAAGCAAATCGGGCAAAACCGCAACGGGTGCGACCAAGAAAACCGTCGCGGATAAGGGCAAACCCAAGCGCTTACCGCCTGCAAGCGGCGAGGTGCAGAAGAGCCAGCCACGCGACATCGCCCGCCGCAAGGCAGCGCAACAGCTGGCGGAAACTGCGATTTCCGCGGCGCTCGACAAAAAGGCGCTCGCGCCTGTCTTGCTCGATGTTTCGGATCATGCGAGCTACACCGATTTTATCGGCGTGGTCAGCGGTCGCAGCGATCGCCAGGTCATCGCCATTGCCGAAAACGTCGAGTCCGAGATGAAAAAGCTTGGGCGCACGGTCATCGGGCGCGAAGGCAAGGCTGGCGGACGTTGGTCCTTGCTCGACTTCGGCGATTTCGTACTGCACGTTTTTTACCACCCAGTTCGCGAGGTCTACGACATCGAGGGCCTCTGGATCGAAGCCAAGCGCGTTGCCCTCAAGAACGTTCCGCCTGAAGCCATGCAGTTTCAGACGGACGCGATGTACTAACCGTCGTGAAGCTCTGCATTCGCGCGGTCGGGAAGATGCGCGATCGTTCGATGGCGGCGTTGTGTGACGAATACCTTGGCCGCTTGCGCCGTCACTTGCCGATAGAAGTCCACGATGTGGCGGACGACGCGGCTCTGCTTGGCGGTATGCGGGATGAGGGTGGACAAAAAGAGACGGTTGCACTGCATCCAGTCGGCCGGGAGATGACAACGGCCGAGTTGAAACAGTTTATCGAGCGGCACATGACGCACGGCACGCGCTTTTTAACCTTCTTGATAGGCGGCTCTGAGGGCCTTTCCAAGGCGACGCTCGCGGGTTGCCAGCATCAATTGTCGCTTTCTCGCCTGACCTTTCCGCACCGGCTTGCGCGCGTTATCCTTTGCGAGCAACTTTACCGTTGTGTCTCGTCGATTCGCGGCGAGCCCTACGACAAGTAGTCAGGATTTCGATGAGCATCGGTCGACGGTTTATTAATTTGGCACGCTCCGAGTTGAATTCGCTGCTCGACAAGGCACGCGACATAGACGTGAACGACGATGAGGTTGAACAACCGTCCGACGATTCAACCTTTTCGACCTACAGCGACGCTGAACTCGAAAAGGAATTGCAGCGACGCAAGACCGAGCGAGACGCAGAGGCGCGCGCGCGCAAACAACGGGCAAGTGCACCGCCGCGTGCGACAGCCCCGGCGGGCAACGACATTCGCAAGGCCTACATGGCGTTGGAGCTGCCGGAGGGCGCTGATTTCGATACGGTCAAAAAGTCATATCGGACGTTGATGCGCAAGTACCACCCGGACCGGCATCAGGGCGCACCTGAAAAACAGCAAGCGGCACACGAACTGACCCAGCGATTGACCGACGCCTACAATCGGCTCAAGAGGCACCTCGGCGGGTAGGCGATCATGGGCGCGACATGGACAATACCGCTGATAGTTCCTCAAAAGTGAACGGCTTTTGCAGACGAAATAGAGCCGCGTCCGGGTGCGCGAGTGAAATCAATTCGCCGATATCGCCCGACATCAACAAGATAGGTAACTTTGGATTGACGGCATGAATCGCGTTGACGATCGCGGTGCCACGTTCAGATCCGATGCGAAAATCGGTCATCACAAGGTCGATGCGGTCGCGGTGAATGTTCCATTGCTCGAGGGTGGCGGCAACGCTGGAGGTCGAGATCACAACGTGGCCACTGCGTTCTAGCAATCGTACCAACGATGACAACACCCCGGCGTCATCGTCACACAGCAATATCGTAAGTGACGCAGGGGGCGAGACTGACACCGGGGTTTTCGACAACGGACCCGCCTTGGCCGAATCGGGGGCCTTCGGTATCCACACATCGAAGCGCGTGCCGACCCCAACCTGGCTATTGACCGCGATCTCTCCTTTGGCCGCATGGACCAACCCATAGACTGTTGACAATCCCAGTCCGGTGCCGGTTCCGCTGGTGTTCGCGGTAAAAAACGGTTCAAAAATATGGTCCTGAACCTCAAGCGGGATACCGATCCCCGTATCGACCACGGTGACCACGAACCCCATTCCGTGTTGCGGATCATGCGGGTGCAAATCGTTCCTGCTCTGGAGTTGAAGCGTTCCGGGTGGTTTGATCGCATCTCGTGCGTTGATGAGAAGGTTCATGACCACTTGCTGCAACTGAGATGCATCCAACACGATCGCGTCGCTCGTCGCGCGAAGATCCAGTTCAAGGGTAACACCCGGTGGCAGTCCGCCACGAACCAGGGCAGCGACGTGCTTCAGGACTTCGTTCGGACTGTCGCACGGCGTGATCGGGAGCTTGCCGCGGGTGAATACCAGAAGCTGTCGGGTAAGGTCGCCCGCCCGGACTCCCGCCAACTGGATGGTCTTCAACTGCGCTCGCAGATCCCCTTCCCGATTGGCAGCCCCCACCATGGACTCTGCGTTCTCGGCTTCGGTGACGATGGCCGCAAGCATGTTGTTCATGTCATGGGCGAGCCCGGCCGCCAGTTGTCCCAACGTTGCCATGCGCTCGTTGCGCTGGTCGGCTTCTGATCGTCGAACGCGCAGTACCGATCGTTCCACAAGGTGCTTCAGACCTTCGGGATCTATGGGCTTTCTCAGATAGTCATGGGCGCCGTGGCGAACCGCCAAAACTGCTGAATCGATGGCGGCGTATGCGGTCATGAGGATGCACAAAAGTCTCGGCCGTTTCTCGCGCAGCTTCGCCATTACCTCTACGCCATTGTCGTGACCCAGACGAACATCGATCAAAGCGAGATCGGGATCGAAAGCATCTAGAAGCGCAAGTGCCTTTGTCCCGCAGGTAGCGGTCTTTACCTGGAATCGCGCTGGGTCCAGCAGATCGACGAGGCTTTCCGAAAAGTCAACGTCGTCTTCGACGATCAGGACGCGTCCGGAGGCCAGAATTCCCGCCATACCCACCGCCGATGTCATGGCCATCAACCACCCTCCTGCGGGGGAATTGGAAATTGTATGAGAACATCTGTGCCCAGACCCACTGCGCTTTCGATCGACATGGCTCCCCCGTTCCGTACCACCGCGTCATGAACTATGGACAATCCTAACCCGACCCCAAAAGTTTTCGTGCTGAAAAGTGGGTCGAGCACCTTCGGCAGAACGTCATCGGCGATGCCAATTCCATTGTCGCGAACGGCAATCACCCAGTTGCTGCCCGACCTGATTGCGTTGATCGTGATCTGACCCTCTCCGTGATGCCGTCCGGCTGACTCTATGGCGTGGGCGCCGTTGGAAATCAGGTTGCTGAAGCAGCGTCGGAGATCTTCAACATCGACCATGATCTGACAGGCTTCTGCGACCGTGTTTTCAATTCTGACCGCGACGGGAAACTCGCTCTCAAGAAGGAAATCTGCGAGCCATTTGTGTAGTGCGATTAACTCCATCTTCGGTGCGCGCACGCGTGAGAACGTCAGAAGTTCATCGACGATCATGTTGCATCGCTCTCCACTTCGCGCCGCGCGAGCAATGATCGATTCCAGTCCAAGGTCTTTTCCTTGGGTTCGTTCGGTCAATGCGAATAAAGTGTTTTTCAACGTTCCCAACGGGTTGCGCAACTCGTGCGACACCGTCGCGAGGACTCGGCCCAAGGTGGCCAGCTTTTCGGTTTTCAAGAGATCTTCTTGCGCGCGTTTGAGCTCACGCGTGCGTTCGATGACCAGATCTTCCAGGCCCGCTTTGTGCCGTTCCAATGCAACCTCGGCGGCGCGCCGTTCGCGCAGTTCGCGGCGAAGTTCTTCAATCATGGGCAAGCTGGCGTGGCGAAATACCGTGGCTCCCAGTAAGGCGATGCAAAACGCCACGGCCACACTGAACACGGTGGCCCGAACAAAGGGCTGTCGTACCTTGGCCAGATCGACTTGCAACACAATCCCAATCCGCAGGGTGGCGATGAAATCGTAGCCGACGATGACATCCCGTCCGTCCGCCTGCGCCGTCAGAATGGCACCCTGTTCCCCGAGCAACGATCGTCCGAGCGCTAAAGGTGACACGTTTGGAGGGATATCCCGGCGTTGATTCGCCGCGACCACCTGCCCTTGCATCACAAGAGCGATGGGGCCCTCAGGGGATTGCGAGGCCACCAGGATGAAAAGCGAGCTATCGCGGCGCAGCCAGTCCGAGTGTCCTTCAGCCACCTGTCCCAACGTCGCCATGGTCGCGCCCTCAGGATGGTCGGCTCGACTGTGGATGGCGTCGAACTGAGCAACCGATTCTATGAGGCGCGCCTGGCTTCGGGTCAGCTCTCCGATACGACTGATTTCTGCCGCGATCGCGGCGCGGTACAAAACGCCAATTGCAACCGTGGCGCTTAACAGCACGAGTGCGACCATAATAGCGGTCAACAAGCGCCACGTTCTCGCCGATCCTTCTCTCATCCAACTCCCCGGGCAGCCTACAACCACTCAAGGAGTACGGGCAAGATGTGATCGATTGCTCTATCCTCGACGCCGTGAAACTCATCGCCATTGCCATCGTCCTCTTCTCGGCCTGCCGAACATCGGCACCCTCCCCCACGCCTGTCTCTTCGATCGCCACGCCACTTGCACAAAAACAGTGGGCTCCCGTGGCGGTCAAGGGGAACCCCAAAGCCCGCCACGAATGTGCCTTTGTGGAATCGGGCGGCCGCTTTTATCTGCTTGGCGGCCGGCGCGAACAACCCGTCGACATCTACGATCCCGCCACCTCACAATGGACTGAGGGTCCCGCAGCACCGGTCGAGTTGCACCACTTTCAGGCCGTCTCGCCGCCCGGCGATCACCGCGTCTGGGTGATAGGCGCTTTGACCGGAGACTACCCCGACGAACCACCGGTTCCGCAGATCCATGTGTATGACACGCGCGCCAACACCTGGAGCACCGTCGGCGATATCCCCGAGGCCCGGCGTCGCGGCGCAGCAGGCCTTGCGTATCACAATGGAAAGTTTTATCTCGCAGGCGGCTTGACCGAGGGACACAGCGGTGGCTTTGTTCGCTGGCTCGACAGTTACGATCCGGTCACACAACATTGGGCCGTCTTGCCCGATGCGCCACGACCCCGGGATCATTTTCAGGTCGGCGTTGTCGGCGACAAGCTTGTGCTCGCCGGAGGCCGAACGAGCTCGGCGAAAACCAACGAAGTGCTGACGCTGACCATGGCCGAAGTCGATGTGTATGACATCGACGCGGGCACCTTCACGACCTTGCCTTCGCCCGCTGGTAACCTACCCACGAAGCGTGCCGGCACAAGCACCGTGGTGCTTGGTAATCAATTGCTTGTGCTCGGCGGGGAAAGCGGCGAACAGAAGCTCGCGCACAACAACGTCGAGGCGCTGGATCTCGGGACGGGCACCTGGAAGATCCTGTCACCGCTTCACGAGGGCCGACACGGTACCGGCGCCATCGTCTGGAAAGACCGAATCTATACCGCGGCCGGTAGCGCCAACCGCGGCGGTGGCCCCGAGCTGCAGTCGCTCGAGGCACTCGGGGCTAAACCGTAATACGCTTACTTCGCCTTGCCTTGAGCCGCGACCTTGGCCATCGCGGCCGCAATGGCGCCCTGGTCGCCCAGGTAGTAGTGCTTGATGGGACGCAGATCCTTGTCGAGCTCGTACACCAGCGGCGTCCCCGTGGGAATGTTGAGCTCGATGATGTCGGCATCCGACATGTTGTCGAGATGCTTGACGAGGGCGCGCAGGCTGTTGCCGTGAGCGGCGATGAGAACCCGCTTGCCGGAACGAATGGCCGGCGCGAGCGTTTCGTACCAGTACGGCAACACGCGATCCACTGTGTCCTTCAGACACTCCGTGAGCGGGAGCTGTTCGGGCAACAGATCGCGATAACGCACATCCTGACCGGGTGCCCGCGGATCGTTCTTCTCAAGTGGCGGCGGCGGAATGTCGTAGCTGCGTCGCCAGACCTTGACCTGTTCATCACCATGTTTGGCGGCCGTCTCGGCCTTGTTCAAACCCTGCAAAGAACCGTAGTGTCGTTCATTCAAACGGTAAGATCGTTGCACCGGAACCCAAAGGCGATCCATCGCGTCAAGTGCAAGCCATGCCGTCCGCATCGCACGCTTCAACACCGACGTGAAGACGATGTCGAAATCGTAACCCTCGCGCGCCATGAGTGCGCCACCGGCCTGTGCTTCCTCGGTGCCCTTTTCGGAAAGATCGACATCGGTCCAGCCGGTAAAACGGTTTTCATTGTTCCAGGTGCTTTCACCGTGTCGCAGCAATACCAGTTTGTACATGTTGTTTCTCCAACGCTTCCGAAAGGGATTTAGGTTGCAGGCAAGATGTCGATCATGCCCTTGTGTATCGATTCACCGGCAAGCACGACGGTCTTGTCGGCCCATTTTTCGACCTGGATAAACAGATCGCCTGCGGCACGAAAACGCCATATTTCGCAGGCGCCGTCATCGCGACCTGGACATTTGCCCGTGATGTGGACGGTTGCGGTGCCCGACAGACGGCGTAGATAACTGTGCCCCCGATACGAAACCGAATCCGGTGGCGGTGCAGAGATCTGCAAGTCGGTCACCTCGTGCAACATCAGCACGCGATCGTCCAGATCGTCCATAAGCGGCTCGAAGTAGACGACGTGTTTGCCGTCCACGATGCGCCCGAGCGGGTAGGTCTTTCCGCCGAGTTTATAGTTGAGAACGCCTTCGACCGTGTAGTCGCGTCCCTGGTGGCTGACGATGTCTCGCACCGAGAGTTTCATGAGGTTTCAACCATAGATAGCGCAGGCGCGGCTCTGCTACAATGGCGCCGTGAAGCTAGATCTCGTACGCGTGCTCGATGACGAAGGGCAGGTGATCGACGCGGGCCGTGCGCCTCAGATTTCTGCTGACGATCTTCGCCGCATCCACGAAGAAATGTTGCGGGTCCGTCTGCTCGACGAGCGCCTCCTGAAGTTGCAACGCCAGGGTCGCATTGGCTTTTACCTGACTGCCACGGGCGAGGAAGCCACCCACATCGGAGCGGCCTACGCGCTGCGCCCGAAAGACTGGATCTACCCCTGCTATCGTGAGATCGGCGCGGCGCTCTACCGTGGTTACCCGCTTGGAACCCTGGTGCATCAGCTGTTCGGCAACGCCGAAGATCCCATCAAGGGCCGACAGATGCCCATCCATCACAGCATCAAGCGCCTGCATTACGTGTCGATCAGCAGCCCGGTTGGGACGCAAATTCCGCAGGCGACAGGGACTGCGATGGCCGCCAAGCGCATGGGACGCGACGATGTGTCGCTGGTTTATTTTGGCGATGGGGCCACCTCGACCGGCGCTTTTCACGTGGCGCTCAATCAAGCCGCAGTCGACAAGGCGCCCTGTATCTTTCTTTGCCGCAACAACGGTTGGGCCATATCCACCCCCCGCGAGGCCCAAACTGCCACGCCGACCATCGCTCAAAAAGCGGTTGCTTATGGCATCCCCGGGATCTGGTGCGATGGCAATGACGTGCTGGCGCTCATTTCGGTAATTCGAGAAGCGGCCGCCCGCGCCCGACGTGGAGAAGGACCCACCTTGATCGAGGCCCGGACCTACCGACGGGGTGCGCATAGCTCGTCGGATGATCCCGCGGCGTACCGGGAAGCCGCCGAACCGGAGGCCTGGGTGCCCCACGATCCGATCACGCGCTTCCGGGCTTTTTTGATGCACCGCGGTCTATGGTCCGACGAGGCCGAGCTCGACTTCAAAAATGCCTTCGATCAGGCGCTCGATGCTGCGCTTGCCGACGTGGAACGGGTCGCCCCCAAGCCCCCCATTCACACCATGTTCGAGGACGTCTTTGCAAAGCAGCCCTGGCACCTGCGCGAACAGCAGGAATTCCTGGAAGCCGAGATCGCCCGCCACGGCCAGCATCGCAAACACTGAGGGTTTGGGTTTGCGTCGGTAGCGCACCGGTAGTCACAATCAACGGGGTCGAACCAGACAAGTTTTATAGCCGAGGCGGCAACCAGCTCGACCCACCTCGCGACCGCCAAGACTTCGACGGCGTTGCGTGCGGTTAGTGCCAGAAGTACACTACCCGTCATGGGTACGTCAGGGCCAGTGGCCTTCGTTGAAACGAAAAAGGGAGATCCTACTGTTCTGACCGTAACGGATGGTGAAGGGAAAAAGTACGAACTTCGCATCGCTTTGGCGGCCACAGGGGTCGTTGACATGGGAATGATAAACCCTCTGGACGGCCTCCCAGTTTTTCAGATCTCTTCGCATTTATTTATCCAAGTTACGCGAGCCGCACATGCCTGACGTCCAAATCCACGTTTCTCAGCCTGCGACTTTCCTAGGGAAGCAACCGCAGGAGCTCTTGTCTTGGGGGCTAGGCGTTTCTTTTACTTTCCTTGGTGTTACCGGAACGCTCGATCTGCAGACGGTTTCAAATGGCGCATCGCAAGAAGAGGTGGTGTGCTCCTTTACGTTAACGGAAACTGAATTCGGAGACCTGAAAAATCAGTGGAACGCCACTCGAGCGTCCGTCCATCACAGCACGCTGAAGAGCATGTTTTTGATTCCGCCCTATCAAAAAATCGTAGCGCTTGGATGGAAGGCCGTTCCTTTTATCCTTGCCGAGCTTAACTCGTCCCCGGATCACTGGGGGTGGGCACTCGAAAAGATCACAGGAGAAAATCCGGTTCCAGACCACTCCTCCGGCAATCTTAGGGCAATCGCTGACGCGTGGGTATCCTGGGGACGCGCCCGACAGCTCATTTCTTGAAAAATGGTCCTTCCGCTCCGCATCGTCAGCCTGTTCGCAGGGTTAGACGGGAATTCATGCGCGAAGACCAGCGAAGCTGACAAGGGGTATAACTGTATCGCCCATGCTGCCGCCGATTCGGTAAGATGGTGGGAACCAGTGGGAAAACCTTGGGCCTACTGGCCATCTGATGCGCCGTTGGAATATTCGGTCGGTGCATACGAGTCTGCATTTGAATCACT
>JAYUPZ010000629.1:0-2660 GCA_043759805.1 Myxococcales bacterium
CGTGCTTCGCCGCATTGATTGCTGCCTCACGCGCGATGTACACAATCTGCGTTGCCAGAAGAGATTGCACAAACGGTGCGTTCGCAGGTCCGATGAAACACAAACGCATCCCGGCGGCATCTGCGATCCGCTGGATACGCATCTCGAGCGCACGTGCGAGTTCCTTGCCCGGGACCTCGACCGAACGCAGACCCCACACGGCGTTTCGCACGTCGACCATGCCGTCTCCGACCAGTTCTACAACGCGTTTCAGATGGGTCCGCGCCCGATCGGGATCGCGATCCATCCATAGCGCCGCTGCATCGGCGTGCATTTTCATGCCTGTAAGATCCTGCTCCAAACTGTCATGGATGTCGTGCGCGATTCGAGTCCGATCTGCAACCAGAGAAGCGCGCAACTCCGCTCGCCTGTTCTGTCGCGCCCGCCAACCCAGAAGCGCTGCCAGGATCGCGGTCAGCGACGCCGACAATCGAAACCACGTCCGATGGTAAAATGGCGGAAGCAATATGACCGCCCAGCTCGCCGAAGCGATGTTGTGTGGGGTGTCAATCGTGTAGGCTTGAACGCTCACGCGATAGGCACCGTGTGGTACGCTATGGAATTCGGACGAGTTTGATTTGCCACCTTCCGTCCAGCTCGACGCGATTTCGCCTTGTCGTTGCACTTGCATTCGATACCGTAGTCTCGACGGTGACCAAAGTCCTGGCGATAGCGCCTCCACGACCAGAGCGCCGTTGCCGCGGCTCACGGCTTCGCCATCTTTCAAAATGGAAACGCCATCAATCTGAAGTTTCGTGATCTGCACGGTCGGGGGTGCGGCGGGTGTCTTCAACTTGCCGGGGTTGATGCCGACCGCGCCTTGCACCGTGGGGAACCAGAGCCGGCCGAGTCGGTCTTTCACGGCGGCAGGGGAAAAGCCCCGGGCCGCCTCGTTCGTTCGAAGGCCATCCTCGACGAGGTAGGGGATGGCAGTGACTGGCAATCCTCCGACATCGAACCAGTCCTCCAAACGCGAACGCTCGACACGTGACAGACCGCGTGGGGAACTCATCCACAACCATCCCCCGTCGTCCTCAATGACACCGTAAACCCGATCGTCCCACAGTCCGTAGTGTCGGGTGATACGATTTGTTCTTCCCGCCTTCACGCGGAATAAGCCCGCCCCACCGGTTGCTATCCAGGCCGCACGCCCGCTGTCAACGAACACCGAAAGTGCAGGGGCCTTGGTATTCAACGGTGCCAGCGAATGGCGTTCAATTCGAGCGCCCAATTGGTGTAGCACGGAGCCATCTTCCATTGCGAGCCACAGCCCACCTTGCCCGTCGCGGGCAAAATCATTGACGGGGGAGTCGACGCCAGACTGTCCAGATAACACGGACACCCATCGACCTGCTTCCATCTTTGCAACACCACCATTCTGCAATCCCATCCACAACGCACCATCGAAGTTTCGCAAACATCGAATTCGCGTATCGTCCGGTGCGCCCAAAAGTACAACCGGTTCATATTGCTGCGTGGCGAGATCGAGTCGCGCCAAACCAGTTGACAGACCCGCAACCCACACAGCGCCGTCATTCAACACGGCGACGGTGCGCAGGTCTACGTGTCGCAATCCGTTTTGCGCCGGGAAGTTGCGAATGGGCAGTGCGCCCCATCGGGTAAGACCCATGCCTTGGGTGATCCAAATCGATCCGTCCGGCCCCGAGGCCACTGAATAGCCCGAATCTGCAAGCATGCCTTCCGCCCGGCCAATGTGCAGAATGGCGGGGTCAATCGGAATTTTGCACAAGCCCTGCTCCGTGCCGATCCAGATCCCCTCGGCATCGGGCAACACGGTGCTTACAATCGGATAGGGAATGCCGTCACGCATGCTCAGATGTGCAATCGGTGCTCCTCCTTCGAGAGACAGGGCCGCCACGCCGCCATAGAAACTGATCCACAACAACTCGCGGCTGGGATCCACGACGACCGACGTCATCTTTGCGCCGCGAAAGCCAAAGTTTACCGGTAAGGGATCGCCTTGCGCGCTGAAGGCGTCTACGCCTCCGTGCAATCCACTGGCAAAGACACGACCATCCCTTGCCATTGCGAGGTGAACGTATGGACGTACATCGATCTGCGAAACGGTATCGTTCTTGACGACTCGAAACAGTCCGCGGTTGCTGCTCATCCAGATCGTTCCGTGTTGTCCTGCGACTGCAGTCGCAGCTTCCTTGCTGATTTGTGCCGGCGTGTTACGGTTTCCCGAGGCCTGCCACACAAAGGTCCCTGTCGGGCTCGAAAGGTAAACCTTACGATCGACCACGCCGATAACCCGGGCGGAGGTTGGCATCCGGGTTATGGGAATTCGCAGCGCGGAAGTTCCGCGTGCCTGGACAATATGCAAATTCGTAGCACATCCCCAGATCGCACCCCTCGTATCTGCGAAAAGGTCCCCGCGACATTCCGGAATGGGACAATCCCAGGACGTGCCATCGAAACGACACAGCCCGGCATCGGCAACCGTCCACAAAAAGCCCTCTCCGTCGCGCGCGAGTGTCTTGAAACCCATCTGTCTGGCATCGACGGTTGCGCTTCCGAAGGTCAGCGCTCTTGATTCGGCGCGACCCGGCCGCGCCATTCCCGGCAGCAAGACAACGACGACCAGGATGGCCGTCAAC
>JAYUPZ010000630.1:0-2658 GCA_043759805.1 Myxococcales bacterium
ATCCCCTTCCTTTATTAGTCGGACGAACGCCCCAAAGAAAGAACACCGCCATGTCCAACAAAACAAATACACTTCTTGGCCGTCCGTCACCGAGCCGGGCACGGATCGAGGCGTGGTTTTTCAGTCACCTTGTTTGTTGCCCTGGATGACAGCCTTTCAAAACGTCATGCTTGGCGTCGACCAAGTTTTTGAATCCAAGTCTCGCGCGTTTGCTCAATCCCCCAAGATTCTGCTCCTTGATGAACCCTTCGGAATGCTGGATTCATTGACGCGCTACGAATTGCAAGAAGCGCTCATCGACCTGTGGTCCGAAACCGACGACGATGGACTGCGAAAAACTGCGTTGATGGTGACCCACGATGTCGACGAAGCGCTCTTCCTTTCCGATCGCATTGCGATGATGACAACCGGTCCCTATGCTCACCTCGGGGGCATCATCGAGGTGCCGTTCGAGCGGCCTCGCGATCGACGAGCCGTGATGGAAGATCCGCGCTACCACGAATTGCGGGAACAGCTGATAGGCTTCCTAACCGCTCAAGAAAGACGCCACAGCGATCCGTTGCCCAAGATTGGCAAAGACGCGGAAGCAACCGAAAGCGCTCGTTCCGAAAACAAGGCGCTCAGCGTGGCCGTATGAGAAAATAAAGCAACGGGTTCCAAACACCAACATTCGCCTGGAACCCGTTGTGCAGGGGGAAACCCGCACTTTGAAGACACGCGACGGACGGAATTGTCGCATCCCTTTTGGATCTTTTTCTAAAGTCTCGGTGAGACCCTACGAATCGGCTCCGTGACAAAGAATGCACTTGGCGTCGCCACTGCCATCCGCCGGATTGTAAACCTTCTTGCCCAGGGCCTCGGCGATGAAGGGGAGGACTTTTTCCGCCATGAACTTGGCCTCATCAGGATCATCTTCGAACATGCTCATCTCGAACTTCGGCAAGCTTGGGCTCGGCATCTTGAAGTTTGTGTCCTTCGGGTTGGGACCGTGGCACAGCGTGCACTTCACATCGGCGTATTTTTCAGCATTGAACGCGCTGAACAGCTCGCGCGCCTTCGGCATGACCACGGTTTTCATCACATGCCCCTTTTCTTCGACGGTCATGGTCTCCCAAACCTTTTGTCCTTGCGCAGGAGTACTGGTCTCGGTGGCGGGAGAAGGGTTGGTGCCCGTGGTGCTACACCCAAAAAGTGTTACCGAAAATATCGCTGCGGCGTGAAAGGCTTTTTGCATGATGGGTCCTTTTGAGGTCAAGTTTGTCTCGACAATACGGATGCCAGGTTGGCGAAATCGATGCAAAAAGCCAATAAAATTCCCCACAGAACGCCCACTTCTTACCCCATCGGTGTTGGTGTATTGGATGTCAGCGTCAACAGACCCATCGAGCCCGAGATTTTCAACGGATTTTCGCACCGTGCTTTTGATAGCCGTAGCATTTTGGTCCTGCGCGAAGGATCCCGTGGATGCCACCAATTCGGGCGGCGCGATTGATCGAGGAATGGGCGGCGACGGACCGATGGCGGGAAACATGGGCGACGGCGGCCAGGTTTCATCCGGCAACGGCGGCACGATCGGTACTTGGGGAGCGAGGGGCGGTCAAGCTGGGAATATCGCCACCGGCGGCAACAATGCCACCGGCGGCAACAATGCCACTGGCGGCAACAATCCCGGCCAGGGCGGCACCGCGGGGACCAACAACGGAACGCCTTCGCCCATTCAGACCGGCTGCAACGGCTACGCAACCCGTTTCTGGGACTGCTGCAAACCTCATTGTGGATGGTCGGGCAACGTTTCCGGCGGCGTGAAGCCCGTCACCAGTTGTACGACATCGAACGCACCCATCGACGGGAATGCGCAGAGCGCATGCAATGGCGGCAGGTCACATATGTGTTACGGTTTGACCCCCTGGGCGGTGAACGCCAACCTCGCCTACGGATTCGCAGCCACATCAAGCGATGACGTCTGCGGCAAGTGCTACCAATTGCAATTCACCGGGGCGTCTCACAACGGTGGCAACGATCCGGGCAGCAAGGCCCTGCAGGGCAAAACCATGATCGTCCAGGCAGTCAACGTCGGGTTTGATGTGGGTGGGGGTCAATTCGACATTGCCATTCCGGGCGGTGGCGTCGGAGCCTTCAATGCCTGCTCGGCACAGTGGGGCGTATCCAATGGCGAACTCGGCGCTCAATACGGCGGCTTTCTCGCAATATGCCGTCAACAAGGTGGCAACAACCACGATGCCGTCAAGGAATGCGTATTACAAAGATGCACCAACGTTTTCCAAGCCCGCGGTCTCAACGATCTGGCGGCCGCATGTCGCTGGTCGGTCGAATGGTTTCAGGCAGCCGACAACCCAGCGCTCAAGTACAAGGAAGTCGCCTGCCCCCAGCCGATCTCGGCCCGATCCGGCATGGTTCGCAACGGGGTGGACAATCGCTGCGGGAATTGAGCGAAACGAATCACGTGCGTTTTCCCTGTCCGAATCTTAGATACAGCGCGGGTACCAAAAACAGGTTGAGCAACGTCGAACTGCCCAGTCCGCCAAGAATGACGACGGCGAGTGGATGTTCAATCTCGTGTCCGGGGCGATTCCCACCAACAATGATCGGAACCAGTGCCAACGCGGTGGCAAGCGCCGTCATCAAAATGGGAGCCAG
>JAYUPZ010000631.1:0-5640 GCA_043759805.1 Myxococcales bacterium
CGTATACCGGTTTGATTCGCGGTTTCCGCAAAAGCAATCCATCGCCACGGCATGGTTGAGAAAAGCAATCGAAGAAGACGGCGCTCGCATCCCCCATCAAGCACTGGTGGAATTCGTTGCGGTTGTTACGCGAAGCCTCGCCGGTGCAGCGCCGATTTTTAGTCGCGCGGAGGCAACGCGTGAAGTGGAAGAATTGATTGCCCAGTTTCCCATCCTGTATCCGAATGAGCACGTGTTTCTCCTGGCGCTTCGGGGCATGGCGACATATCAGCTCGGTTGGTTCGATGCCCATATGTGGGCCTACGGCGAACACTTCGGCCTGTCAGAATTATGGACAGAGGACTTTCAGCATGGCCGTCTATACGGCTCGGTTCGCGCTGTGAACCCCTTCGCCTGACAGATCGTGTACGAAAATTTCCAGCCTGGATCGGTCGTTGATACGCTCAGGCGCAAATGGCCGACGATCGCGAATTGCTCGAGTTGCCGCTGCTACCCCTTCGCGACGTGGTGGTATTCCCCCATCAGGTCGTCCCGCTCTTTGTAGGGAGGGAAAAGTCGCTGCTGGCGCTCGAAGAGACCATGTCGAAAAACGGGCGAAACGACATCTTTTTCGCCGCACAGCGCACCGCCAATGTCGATGAACCGACCTCGACCGATCTTCATGCTGTGGGAACGATCGGAAGCATTCTTCAACTGCTGCGTCTCCCCGATGGCACGGTCAAGGTTCTGGTCGAAGGCGTTCGCCGCGGGCGCGTCACCCGGTACCTGCGCACCGATGGCTGCTTCGAGGTGGAAGTCTCGCCCATCGAAATTCCGATCGAGGAGGGGATCGAACTTGGACCGCTGTTGCGTGAGGTCCGCAGCGCCTTCGATACCTACGTCAAGCTCAACCCCCGCATTGCACCTGCGATCCTGAACGCCGTCGAATCCATCGAGGATTCGGGCCAGTTCGCCGACATCATCGTGGGTCATCTGCCGCTCAAGCTTGAAGAGAAGCAGGGCTTGCTCGAACTCGTTTCGCCCACTGCGCGCCTGACGCGTCTTTACGAGATCCTGAAGGAAGAGATCGAGGTCATCAAGGTCGAGCGGCGGATCAAGACCAAGGTCAAACGCCGTGCGGAGCGGAATGAAAAACAGCAGATCGTCAACGAACAGATCCAGCATTTTCAACGCCAGATCGAAAATGACACGGGCCAAACCAACGATGGTGGCGAACGCGACGAATTCAAAGACGAACTGAACGAACTTGAGAAGCGCGTTCGAGAAAAGAAGCTGTCGAAGGAAGCGGAGTCGCGGGTGCTCAAGGAGATCCGCAAGTTGCGCATGATGGCCCCGATGTCGGCCGAAGCGACTGTGATACGAAACTACGTCGACTGGGTACTGGCGTTACCCTGGGGCGAAAAATCCGTTTCCACGATTGATGTGGTGCTGGCGAAAAAGATCCTGGACGAGGAACATTTTGGCCTCGAAAAGATTAAAGAACGCATCATTGAATACCTTGCGGTGCGAAAACTCGCGCCGCGGTCGCGCGGACCCATCCTTTGTCTCGTTGGACCTCCGGGTGTCGGCAAAACCTCGCTCGGACGCTCGATTGCACGTGCCACGGGTCGTACGTTTGTGCGCCTGGCGCTAGGCGGCGTGCGCGACGAGGCTGAAATTCGCGGGCATCGACGGACCTATGTCGGCGCATTGCCGGGCAAGATCATTCAGTCGATGAAAAAAGCCGCCAGCGACAACCCGCTCTTTTTGCTCGACGAGGTCGACAAGATGACGGCGGACTTCCGCGGCGATCCATCGGCGGCACTGCTTGAGGTGTTGGATCCCGAACAGAATACGGGCTTCGTCGATCACTACCTCGATCTCGATTACGACCTGTCGGATGTCATGTTCATCACGACGGCCAACTACCTGCACGAGATCCCGGCACCGCTGCAAGATCGCCTCGAGATCATCTCGATCCCCAGCTACACCGAGCACGAGAAGGTCGCGATTGCGATGAACCATCTCATCCCTCGGCAAAAGCGCGACAACGGCATCGAACACGTCTCGCTCAAATTCCCCGAGGAAACCGTGCGCAGCCTCATCACCGGCTACACGAAGGAAGCCGGGGTTCGTGCTTTGGATCGCGAGATCGGTGCGGTTTGTCGCAAGATCGCGCGTGAGGTCGCCGAGCATCCGGACAAGCTGACGTGGAAGGTCAGTGGCAGTCTTTTGTCGCGTTTTCTCGGTCCGTCGAAATACCGGCAGGGCAAGGCGGAAACGCAGGACGAAATCGGCATGGTCAACGGCCTTGCGGTAACGTCGCACGGCGGTGACTTGTTGGCGGCCGAGGTCTCGATCGTCGCGGGTCGTGGCAAGGTGGTGCTGACCGGCAAACTCGGCGATGTCATGCAAGAGTCCGCGCAGGCAGCGCTGTCATACTTACGGTCACGGGCGCTGTCGCTTGGCCTGGATCCTGAGTTTCACCAGCGGGCGGATATCCACGTTCATTTGCCCGAAGGTGGGATCCCGAAAGATGGCCCGTCGGCAGGCATCACCATCTGCACGGCGCTGGCTTCTGCGTTGCTGCGCGTTCCGGTTCGGCGGGATGTCGCGATGACCGGCGAGATCACGCTGCGGGGCAGGGTGCTCCCGATTGGCGGGCTGAAGGAAAAGGTGATGGCGGCGCACCGGGGCGGGATCAAGCGGGTGATCGTGCCCCAGGACAACGTGCGCGACCTGCGCGATGTTCCGAAGCGGGTGTTGTCCCAGATCAAGATCATTCCCGTCAGCCACATGGACGAGGTGCTGCGCGAGGCGCTGGCGCTGACTGATCCGGCGGAGTTTCTGAAGGATCCGTCGGTGGCGATGGACTGGCGAATTCCGGGTGAGCGCCGCAACAACGAACGCCGGGGCGAACCGGTGGCGGTGGCGTCGGCGATTCCACCGGCGGGTATGGCGGCCGAGGCGCCGATGCTCCCGAATATTCCGAATATCCCGAATCTGCCCGACGTTCTTGAGCGGGTCGGCTCGCCCGCGGAATCGGAATAACCTCGCGAAATTCCAGCGTGTTGCCGCCCGGATTTATCGCGGGCGGGAAACAGTTGAGAGCCCTTGTGTCGGACTCGGAGCCCGAGTATGACTATGGGCCTCCGAGGGGGTTGGTTTGGAGGGGTGGCCGAGCGGTCTAAGGCGGCGGTCTTGAAAACCGCTGAGAGGCAACCCTCCGCGAGTTCGAATCTCGCCCCCTCCTCAAATGAATTGAAAACTGAATATGCGTTCCTTGGAGAGATGGCCGAGTGGCTGAAGGCAACGGTTTGCTAAATCGTCATAGGGGCAATACCTCTATCGAGGGTTCGAATCCCTCTCTCTCCTCAAAACCACGCGCGCAATTCGCATTGCGAAGGTCGCGCGTGGTCGCTAAGTTGTCGCAAATATTTTTATCTTGCACCCGTAGCTCAACTGGATAGAGCACAGGCCTACGAAGCCTGGGGTTACATGTTCGACTCATGTCGGGTGCACCAAAGATTCTCGGTTGTGAGGTGACGGCGCAGCGCCTCCCTCCCGTATCCATTAGTATCCAAAAGCTGTGGTATTCTGAGTTGCAGCTGGGAGGATTTGGTTTCGATGGGCGACGTTGTTGACAGGGGCACTCGCGACAACCCGAAATGGTTCGTGCGGTACGTGGATACCGATGGTACGAGGCGCATGCGATTGGTCGGAGATGCGCGTACCAAGACGGGGGTCAAGACTTGCGCGCAAGCAACGTGCCGCGATTACCAGGAAAGACCGCGTAATTATTGCGACAATTGGACTTTCTAGCAGATCGAAACTAACGTTTCGCTGGAATCCCGGCGACAATACTGGTAGTACCCTTTTCCACAAGCCTGTGGATTTCCCTCTGTGGGATGTCACCGGGTGAGAGAACAAAGCCAAAAGCCAACTTTTCCACACCCCACTCACCGCTGAGACGACCATGCCCGAAACCAGCGAATCCGTGCTCCCAAAATTGGTTGGCACGTTGAGCGATCCAACAGCAGTCATTGAATTCTCAAAAACAACCTTCGAATCTCGCCAGGCGGACGTGGTGGAGGTTCGATTCGATGCGATCCCAGAAGCGGATTGGCCGACGGTGTTTTTGGCTTGCGACGCACTCGAAACCACTGGAACCAGCGTGATTTCAACGCTGAGGCTGCCGGAGGATGGTGGTAAATGGACGGGAAGCGAGGCCCAACGTGCGCCGCACTTCAAGGAATTCTTGAACCATTCGTCTCTGGTAGACATTGAAGTCGGGAGCTCGATTGCAAAGGACGTCTGCGCCTTTGCCCATGGAAAAGGGAAACGGGCATTGGTGTCTTTCCATGACCTCGTTTCGACCCCGTCAAGAGAGGTTCTTGAGGGTCATTACGCGACGGCAATCCAATACGGCGCAGATGTCGTCAAATTCGCGACGATGACGGACAGTCCCAGTCAGCATGCTCAGATTGTTGGGCTGGTTCAAGCGCACGCCGCGGAAGGAAAGATATGCGCGATGGGCATGGGCGCGCACGGCCTTTCCCTTCGGATCTACTTGCCTGCCATCGGATCGATCCTCGCGTATGCCTACCTCGACACTCCGTCAGCGAAGGGCCAGCTTTCATGTGATCGGATGTTGGAGCTGCTGCGGTTGCAGATTCCACGGTTCAATGAAAAATACCTGATTCGATCTGGATCTCTCCAAGCAGCTTGATGCCGGTTGGCGGGGATCGGAACCCGCGACTGACAGACCGGGCCCGAGACAGTTCGGCTTAGCCTTAAGCCGTCGAGGATAGCGGTGCTAACGCGGTCGCAGCGCAGGCGCCGAACGGGAGCAAGGCATCTGCGTAGATGCGTAGCTTCTTGTTCCGCTGTCCCCTGCGGAGCGAGTGGACCTCAATCTGCCGAGCCTCGCTCTCGTGTCACGTTTAGCAGTTTGCTGACTTCCTCCAGTCGTCGCCCCCCCCTGGCCGCGAGTTCGTCGACTTCAACGTGAGGGAATCTGTATCCATTCCTGCGGGTTCTAGCGTCCACGGGCGTCCCACCACTGCAACCGTCACTCGGTGAATTCTCGTGTACCGCGGTTTGATTCCGGCCAATTCACGGCCGCTACCCGTATCCCCGATCTGGTGACTTGCTCGTCTGATCGCCACTTCGGCATCGCCTCATCGAGGCAATCACGCGGAGAGGCGTGGTCGGGGATGATATCGTTTCGGCATGGGAGAACCAAAGTCGCCAGCGCCTCGGAATGAACCCCTCGTGATGCGGTACAAGCTTGTCGAGCTGTTCCCCCCCGATCACCCTGATTCACCGTGGCTCTTGCGGTTGATGATTATTCGCGACGATCTCGAGTACGAGTTGCGGAATGTGTGGCTCGCCGATGACGCGACCGTCGAGGACAGCTGGAAATCCGTGTACCACATCCGCCGGTTGGCAGTTTCGGTGCATGAGGCGAGAGGGATACTTGAGTTTGAGGTCGGCAAAGCCGCGAAGCGCGAATGCGACGAGGCGATGGTGAGACTCAGAGAATCACTTCGAGAAACGACAAATTTAGTCGAGGCGACAGCTCGGGTGTTGGCACCAATCCGCAATGCATTGGGTGGGCATCTGCGCCCGCAGAACGCGGCCCCGGAAATGCGAGGAGTC
>JAYUPZ010000632.1:0-2655 GCA_043759805.1 Myxococcales bacterium
GTGGCAAGTTGGTGGCGGACGGAACACCCGATTCGCTGCGTGCCCGCGAAAAAGGCGCGCGTTACCGCCTCGTCGTGGAGAAGAACGGAACACCGTCGGAAACGATCCGACAACGCATCCTCACGATGACCGGTGTTTCGCAGTGCCTTCCCGGCGAAGCCGACGACGGCTCGCTGGAATTCGCCATCGATGGCCGTGGCAAGGACGATCTGCGCAAGGAGATCTACCGCGCTGCAGTTGATAACAAGTGGCCCTTGCTCGAGCTCGCTCGACAGGCCGCAAGTTTGGAAGATGTCTTCCGCCACCTGACCACCGGCGACGACGCGTCAGCTGGTGCAACCAAATCCTCGCAAGACGCCTGAGACGGAGAATCCACATGCTTGCAGCACTCGCTATTTCCAAGCGCGAAATTCGGACCTATTTCAATTCGCCCGTCGCCTACATCGTGGTGACGGCTTATCTGTTGCTCGCGGGCTGGCTGTTTTTCAGCGGCTTGATGGTCGAAAAACAGGCTGAAATGCGGGCGTACTTCCAGCTCACGCCGATCCTTTTTTGCTTCTTCATTCCGGCCATCACGATGCGTCTGATTGCTGAAGAAAAAAGCAGTGGCTCACTTGAACTGCTCATCACCCTGCCCGTCCGTGACTGGGAAGTGGTGGTGGGCAAGTATCTGGCTGCACTGGCGTTGATAGGTGCCATGGTCGGGACGACGCTGGTCTACGCGTTCTCAGTAAGCTCGGTCGGCGAAATTGACTCGGGCGCCACCTACGGAGGCTATTTCGGCCTGATGTTGATGGGCGGCGCCTTCGCAGCAATTGGCGTCATGTCGTCGGCACTGACGAAGAACCAGATCGTGGCCTTTATCTTGGCGTTTGGGATCTCGTTTGGTCTCTACCTTTGTGGCCGCGTGGTACCCATGGCCCCCGTCGCCCTGCAACCGTTGATGTCCTTTCTGTCCATCGACGATCACTTCAACTCGATTGCCCGCGGTGTCATCGACTCTCGCGACGTTCTGTATTACGTATCGGTCATCGCTGCATGCTTGATGATCGCAACTGTTTCTCTTGAATCCCGGAAGTGGAAGTAAACGCCATGTCCAACGAAAGCGAAAATACACCCAAGGAAACGGCTCCCGTTGCCGCCGTGGTCACGCCCAAGAAGGCCGCCCACGCCGGAAACGCCATCCTCTACACCCTCTTCATCGTTGGCGGCATCGTTGCCGTCAATCTGCTGTCGACACGGCTTTTTGGTCGAATCGACCTGACCGACGCCAAGGTGTACACGATCTCGAACGAGTCCCGCGGCCTCGTAAAAGCATTGCCGGACTACATGAACATCAAGGTGTTCATTTCCGAGGATCTGCCGCCGGAACTCAAGACCGTCGGACGCTACCTGCGCGATACGATTGCAGAGTACGCGACGGCTAGCAGCAAGTTCCGCTGGGAAGCGATCGATCCGGGTACCGACGAGGAGAAAAAGCAAGTCGCCTCGGATTGCCAGGTTCAACCGATGCAGATTCAGGTCATGCGCGAAGGCAAGTTCGAGGTGGGCACCTACTACCTCGGCATGTGTCTCGAATTCAACGACAAGAAAGAAGCCATTCCTCAGGTTGCCCAGGCCGAGGGTCTGGAATTCCAGATCACGTCGCTCATCAAGAAGCTGACCCAGGGCAAGAAGAAGGTTGCCTTCGCGACCGGTCACGGCGAGATCGAGCCCAACGCGGGATTACAGGCGCTCAAGCAGGTCTTGGATGCTGAGTTCGAGACCTCGACGGTGGATCTATCGAACGCGCAAATCGGCGCAGACATCGACGCACTTTTTGTGGGTGGACCCAAACAAGCACTGGATGACAAGGCCCAGCGCGAGATCGATCGCTTCATCATGTCGGGCAAAGGCGCGATCTTGCTGGTCGACGGCATGGCGATGTCGAGCCCCAACATGGGCGGCATGCAGATGCCCAATCAGCCTCAGATCAAAATGGGCCAGGCGAATCAACACGGCATGGGACCACTGCTTGAAGGATACGGATTCAAGGTGCGCGAGGATTTCATCTTCGAGCCCGAGTCGGTCGCGATGGGCGCGGTTCCGATGAACGGTCAGATGATGATGTTGCAGGCGCCGCCCTTCGCATTTGCCCAGCTCGAAGAGAAGACGGAACTGTCTTTCTTAAATGGCCTGCGCGGCGTTGTGTTCCCCTTCTCAAGCTCGGTGGAACTTGTTGGTAGCCTCAAAAACGGCACACCCGCCGGCGCCAAGCTTTGGCGAGTCGCGGCCTCAACACCGGAAGCCTGGCGACACACCGGCTTCTTTATTCTGAACCCAACCGAAGAGTACAAGCCCTCGACCGAGCGCGGTCCCTTTGCCTACGGCTATGCGTACGAGGGTAAACTCAAGAGTGCATTCGCAGGTGCTGCACCGCCGACCACGTTGAACGATGCCGTTCCGCCGCCTGTTGGCGAATCGGTCAAATCTGTAAGACTGCTGGTCATGGGTGACTCGGACTTCGCAAACGACGAATACGTCGGCATGTCACGGCATCCGCTCTTTCAGCTCTACCAAAACGGCGCCATCCTGGCGCTGGGTGCGGTTCGTTGGGTGGTCGAGGACGAGACCCTTACCCCTTTGCGCAACAAGACCATGAGCGCACGTCCCATC
>JAYUPZ010000633.1:0-11980 GCA_043759805.1 Myxococcales bacterium
ACCTTTCGTTTGGATCACCGGACTTCCGTACGGACTGTCGCCCTTTCTACTTCTCGCTTCCGTTCATTGTTACGTTTCCGCCTTTGATCCGCGTCCGGCCGGAGGCAGGCGCCTGTTGCGTTTCTTGTCCTGGTTCCTCTACGCAATGGCGTTGGCTGCCTATCCAGTCGTTCTCACTGCAGGACTGCTTTTCCCGCTGCTCGATCGAATTTTGACACGACCCGATCCGAACTCCCCGAATGGCGAAAATTCCTCTTTGGTGCCGTCTGTGCGGCGTGCTCTGCCATTCGTATTGCTGTCGGTGGGATTCCTTGTCGTCGCGATCATCGCGCGTTTCGGAGGCGGCACTCTGTGGGAAACACCCATCGATACGGAATCATTTACCGTTGGTCAACGTGTCGCACAGGCTGCATACGTCGCATTCTATTACCTCTGGCGGCCATTTTGGCCTGTCGATCTGTCGCCTGTCTACACAACACTGTTCGGGTTCTCGGCTACAGAGCCGCGTTTCGTTGTCGCGGCTACAGCCGTTGTCGGTCTATCGCTGGTGGCTTGCTGGATGCGCAACCGCTCTCGGTGGATTTTCGGGTTTTGGTTTTGCTACTTGGTGCTTGTGCTTCCGTTCCTGGGTTTCACCGAGCATCAACACGTCACCAACGATCGTTACGGCCACCTTCTCGGCATGCTCTGGACTGTTCCCGTGACAATTTTTCTATTGAAGGTGGGGACGCAAACAACCCGGAGATTGCGTGGCGTTTTGGTTGCGGTACTCACGGTGATCCTCGGCATCATGAGCTTTCGGCAAACCCATCACTGGCAAAACAGTGAAACCTTGTTCCGGCGAACGATTGCAAACCTGACCACAGATGCCTATCGCGCGGATCCGATGTGGCGGTTGGCCTCGGTCATGGCGAGGCAAGATCGTTTCGAGGAAGCTGCGAAGCTCTTTCATCAGTCGTTTGACATTGTTCCTGCATCGATATCCGCGCGAGGACTTGGCTATTCTCTTGAACGATTACATCGGGAAGATGAGGCGCTTGAGTGGTACCTACGTTCACTGCAAATGGAGACGTATCCCCCGCTCAATCTTCAGGTGGGGATCGCGCTGGCGCAGCGAAAGCGCGACCGCGAAGCCGAACCACACCTACGCGCCGCGACGGCTGCTCCGAATCTGCGCGTTCTCGCGGCGGAGAGGCTCGCCCGTTTGCTTGCAGAGAGTCAAGACTCAACCGTAAACGACCCTGGTCAGGCGGTTGTCTTGTCCGAGCGCGTGTGCGCCGCCACCGGGTACACAGAACCTCGTGCCATGGCCACCCTGGCCGCGGCTTATGTGGCTTCGGGTGATATCGAAAAAGCCAGCCAGACGCTGGATCGCGCTGCGGCGTTGATCGCCCGCGTCGTCAACGTTGCCTCCGCGCGGGATATGCAACGCGATCTCGAACGCATCCTGATCCGGTTAAATGCCCTACGGAATCGGCCTTGATGATCCGAAGGAGCGTACCCGCGAACGCGTCTGGACCCGAAGAGAAAATGCGCGATATTGTCCGGGCTCATTCGGACGAAAGAACTACCTCTTCACGGGCTCCATTGATGGCGGCCGCCGATTGGCCACCGTCTACACTCTGATATTGTCGTGCCGAAACCTTGGCATCGATGCCCGTGAGTATCTCATCGACGTGCTCGACAAGCTTCGCAACCAGTGGCCTCTCGCCCGCCTGTCCGAGTTGATCCCCGATAACTGGGCCGCCGCCCGCCGCGTAGTAGCGTAATACGCCCCCGGTGGAGCCTATTCCGCCTGCCGGCGTTCCGCACATGGGCCGCTTGTCGTGGGCTTACGCTGCAAAGTTCCGCAGTGGCCACCTTCTCCCTGATGTAGTTCACGGTGTCTCGCAAGAATCCTTGTTCCATCTCTCGTGCTGAGTTGATTCTCATCTCCAGTAGGTGGGCAAGGTCGGACCAACTGCAATACGATAAATGGGACGCCAACATCCGGGTGATGGCATTGTGGTCAGCGAAGCGGCGCCGTTCCGGAAGCATTTGGTCAATAACTTTCGGATCTCTGTATCGTGTCACGAGTGAGGGCTCTTCCCGCGGGATTCCCAAGACAACAACGTGTGGCGCTCGCGGATAGAATTCTCCAGCTACAGCCATCTCGAACACAACATCGAGAAGCCGGATCACTTGGTCACGAAATTCGTCGTGTTTGGTCCTGGTTGAAAGCGGTGCTCGGTATTTGGCTTCGACGAAGACGATGAGTTCTTTCGCGCGTATTAAAACATCAACCTCTGTGCTCCCTTCCCTGTGGGCTCTGGTTGGTGGTGGGTTCGCTTGCATCCAGAAGGCCACGTCCAACCCAGCTAGGGAACACGACCGAAAACGGTTGGTCTTGAATGCGTGGTTCAACCATGGACGTAACCACAAACTGGGGCGCATCCTTCGCAGGAGGCCGAACACGTTGGCCGTGATGATGTCCTCGGATGTCTGCCGAAGAATCAACGGGCAGGATGCTCCTTGTCTGTAGGAACGGTCGCAAACATGTCCGGCCTTCCTCCCGCCCCGCTCTAGCTCGATGACCATCGACATAAATGTGCTCTCCTCACGTGCTTTGGTAGGGATGTATTGTGCACAGCCCGCAACGTTGGGGGTAGCAGACCACCGTATCGACAGGACGTAGCACGCGAGTCCAAGCCCGCTGGGCGTTCTTCAGCCAGGTTGTGTTCTAATGAATCACGCAGCTGGTCATCACCACGAATTAATACCGACTCGACTTCCTGATACGAAAAACAGACTGTCTATTTCGCAGGACGGATTCCGCTGAACCCGACCGACCGATCTGGTTGGAAGTCTTTTTCGGCATTTTTGAGATGACTGGACATGCAATGGCCACCATTGCGAGCGCGTCATCTAGCCGAGGTTGTTCACCTCGTCGGAACGCCGAAGTTGCGGCGCCAACAAAGATTTCTTTCAAAAAGGCGAACGACATTCCACTGGTCAACTCGGAGATGTGCTTGCGCTCATTCTCCGCCAGATTGGTGCCGAACAGTCTGTTCAGATAGCGGTCCCGCTCCGTGAGCTCCGGTGTGGTGATACAAAATACTCTGTCAAATCTGGATGGACGCGATGTGAGCCCTTCATGCAGTCGTTCGGGATGATTCGTCGTCGCAAGTACCAGTAACCCTTCTCGCGTATCACATCCGTCCAGCATGTTTAAAAATGCCGACAGATTTACTTCCGACCCGAGAAGAATATCTACGTCCTCCAACCACAGAATGGCAGGCGCAAGTGCCGTCGCTTCATTGAAGGCTCGTTGCACATTTTCTGCAACGAAGCTTGCCCCGACCCGGGCCATTGTGATGGTGGGCCATCGCAAGGACGAAATGATGGACCGACAAATCAGGGATTTTCCATTCCCTGGTGGTCCAAAGAACAACAAGCCTCGCCGGTATGGGATCTTTGTCTTCTGGTAAAGTGTCCTCGCGCACGCGAAACCATCGACGGTCTCCCGAACATCATTCATGAGGCCTTCGGGTAGAACGATTTCGTCCCACCCTGCGTGTCGGCGGCCCTGAACATCCGCGCAAATCCGTGCGCGAAGGCCTGATGGCGCAGACGGGATACGAGATGGCGACTTTTTTGCCGGTGTGGCCGGAGGCCCGTAGCGTGGCCTCGGCCATCTAAAAAACCGGAGGCCAGAGCCCTACAAAGTCCGGCAAGACACAACGGGCTCTGACCTCCCACCAAGGACCCCCGAGGGGGGCCTCTTGGTGCCACTCTGTCAGGTTTGGCTGACGTGGGCAATTTCATTGATGGTGGCCGGGGTGCCCCATTGATGAAAGCTCAGGAAATCACACGTCGAAAGGCGGTGCGAGACAATTTTCCTGTGGTCGGTGTGGCCACTTGTTTGTCATCTGTCGACGGTGCGATCGAGGCAATCGATTTTGCGGCTCGACATGTTCAAAAGCAGCACGCTGTGAAAGTCAGCGCCAAGCGACCCGTCGATACCAAAAGACCCCGGAAGGATCGAGAGGCCACGCGGAGAGGCAGCAGCGGTATCGGCAAAAGAGCACTCCGGAGAAAGTGACTCATCAGGGTTCCGGGCAGGATGCTCCTTGCCCCAAGGTGCGGGCTCCATCAACAAACACGGAGCCAACTGATGACGACACCAATGAACAATCCGGTGTTTTGCCAGGCAAGAACACACCGATCGCGTTGCCAACGTACGCAGAGACAGCAGCAGTGGCGAGAGTGTGCTGCATTTGCAAAGACCATTGCGGGGGTTTTGTGCGGACCGACACGAGAGCGCGACTTCGAAGCAAATGGCGTGGGCAATGGCATCGAGGTCTTTAAACAATGAAAAAGGTCGATGCGCAAACGGAGCACGAGATCATTCGACATCGCCTGGTGGATCAATGGCCACCGGGCACCATTGCCAACCAACTGGGCATTCACCACGATGTGATCACGCGCGTGCTTCGGCAACGGGGCGCCGCGCCGCAAAACGTAATCGTGTTGCGTAAGCAGATGATCGATCCGTATGTCCCGGTGATTGCACAGCTTCTTGAGAAGTATCCCAACTTGCACGCTTCGCGGCTGTATCAAATGATGCGCGATCGAGGCTATCCGGGGCGTTCCGACGGCCACTTTCGGCGGCAGATCGCCCGCATCAGACCGCGGAAGATCCCTGAGCCGTTTGCCCGTCTCGACATGCCCGCGGGCGAGCAAGGACAAATGGACTGGGGGCATTTTGGCAAGGTGGCGGTAGGGCGAGCCATGCGTCCGTTGTGCGCTCATCTCATCACGCTTTCGTGGTCGCGAATGGTCTTTCTGCAATTCTTTTACGAGATGCAGATGCCCAGCTTCTTGCGCGGTCATGTCGACGCTTTTGAATTTTTCGGTGGCGTACCACGACGGATCATCTATGACAATTTGAAAAGCGCGTGTGTCGAGCGTTATGGGAAGGCCATTCACTTCAACGAGTCTTTTTTACAAGCGGCATCCCATTACGGATTTGAACCGATATTGGCTGCACCTCGACGTGGAAACGAAAAGGGGCGAGTCGAACGAAGCGTGGGATATGTGCGGACAAGTTTTTTCGCCGCACGAGAATTTCGCGACCTCGACGACTTGAATGAACAAGCCCGGCAATGGTGCTTGCGGACGAGTGCAGCGCGCAGATGGCCCGACGATGATCGAACGACGGTCGGCGCCCAGTTTGGGCAGGAAAAGAAGGTATTGCGCGCCTTACCTCCCACACCCTACGAAACAGCCAATCGCATCCAGGTGCGTGTGGGGCGAACGCCATACATACGATTTGACACCAACGATTACTCGGTCCCCTGGCAACATGTACGCAGCACGGTCACGGTGTTGGCCGAGCCCCACCGCATCCGCGTCGCCGTGCAAGGTCAGATCGTCGCTGAACATGCGCGCACCTATGACCGACGGGTGACGATCGAAAATCCCGCGCACATTGAAGAGCTTCGTCAGGCCAAGGCCAGATCACGGGAAGGCGCCGGGATGTACCGTCTCACGCAATCGGCACCCGCCGTACGTTTGATGCTGCAGAACGCAGCGAAGCACGGGCACAACATTGGCAACCTGGTGGCCAAGCTTTTGGAGCTGCTGGACATGTACGGCGCTGACGAAATGCAGGCCGCCGTCCACGAGGTCAACCACGCCGAGCGTATCGGAGCGAGCCCGGTGCGCGTGTGCCTTGAGTCGCGTTTTCGTAGCCAAGGGCGAACACCGCCTCGCCCGGTGCCCATTAGCAATTCAAAGGCCCGAGACATCACCGTCGCGGCATCCGACCTTTCCATCTACGACACTTTGAAAGACGAGAAAAATGAAGAATCCTAAGTCAAACAACGACGAACTTCTCGCCGCAGCTACCAGCTTGCGCCTTTACGGCTTGCTGGCAAACTGGCCCGCCGTCGCATCGCAACCATGGCTGGCTGACGTGATACGCATGGAGCAGGTCGAACGCTCACGGCGAAGCCATGAGTACCGGGTGAAGAATGCCAAAATCGGCGCTTTCAAAGATCGCGCTGACTTCGACTGGAAGCACCCGAAGACGATTGACCGCGAACAGATTGACGAACTTTTCACTTTGAACTTCATCAAGGAA
This sequence comes from Myxococcales bacterium, assembly GCA_043759805.1. Taxonomy (GTDB): domain Bacteria; phylum Myxococcota_A; class Polyangia; order Fen-1088; family Fen-1088; genus JAWXBF01. The sequence goes on from JAYUPZ010000633.1 coordinate 6,125, forward strand.
GGCACCAATGTCGTCTTCGTCGGCCCTAACGGAACCGGCAAAACCATGCTCGCCCGCAACCTTGCCTACGAGGCCGTCTCTCGCTCCATGTCAGCCAGATATGTCACCGCCAGCGATATGCTCGCATCCTTGGGTGGCCTCACCGGATCGATGCTGACACAGCGACTGAAACGCTACGTCACGCCAAGCCTCCTGGTCATCGACGAGCTGGGCTACCTGCGATACGACGCACACCTGGCCGACCTCATGTACGAGGTCATTTCCAGAAGATACGAAGCCGAATCATCAACCGTGATCACAACCAACAAGCCATTCACCGAATGGAACCAGGTCTTCGAGGGCGCAGCCTGCGTCGCCACAATGGTCGACAGACTTTGCCACCGCGTCGAGCTCGTCAGCATCGACGCGCTTTCCTACCGGGCCACCGAAGCCATCTCCAGGGCAAACGCCCGTCGCTCCAAACGGCGCAACGTCAAATGAGCGCGCGGATTTCTTCGCGCACGGATTTACGCGGATACTTCGGATCGGCGACAGGGGGACAGGGAGGGACTCAGGAGGACAGGTTTTTGGGCATCATTCGGGCATCATTCGGGGGGATGATGCAATGGGCGGGGAAGGCACCGTTTGGCTCATCAAGGGACGGCGTGTTAAATTTTCGGTGTGGTCATGGATGATCTGATTCACGGTAGACACGGGGAAATCCTTCGTCTCTTTGCCAGGTACGGTGCCAGCAATCCTCGGCTTTTCGGATCGTTCGCCCGAGGTGATGCGGGTCCGGTCAGCGATGTCGACTTTCTCGTCGACATGGAATCCACCCGCACGTTGTTGGACCTGGTGGGTCTTCAGCAGGATTTGGAAGAGATATTGGGGCGTCGCGTGGATGTCGTGACCGAAGGGGGCCTGAGCCCCTACTTGCGTGAGCAAATTCTATCGCAAGCCGTTTCATTGTGAAAGATGATCGCGCTTACCTTTTGCACATCCGCGACGCTGTTGCGTGAATCCTTGAATACACACGTGCCGGGCGAACGGAATTTTTGGCGGACCACAAGACCCAAGATGCCGTGTGCGTAACGTCAACTACAAACACCCAAGAACGTCAATTACATCGCCCCATTTGCCTCTGGGGTAATTGTCGTTGGCTCGTTTGTAATTGTCGTTGTTGTCGCGGTCGTGGAGTCACCTCGGTTTTTGGCGGCTTCATTTCGGAAGCTGGTTCCGGTCATTTCCATGATCACCGCGTGATGGATGAGGCGGTCGATGGCGGCGGCCGTGGTCATGGGATCTTTGAAGATCCGGATCCAGTCGCTGAAGACCAAGTTGCTTGTGATCATCACGCTTTTGCGTTCATAGCGCTCTGCCAGGAAAGTAAAGAGCACCTCCATCTCATCGCGGCTCTGCTGCACGTAGCCGATATCATCGAGGATGATTGCGTGGTACGTATCGAGCGAGGCGAGTTCTCTTTCGAGGCGCAGATCGCGCTTGGCAGTGAGAAGCCTCTGAACCAACGCGAAGGTGGGAATGAACAACACGCGATAACCGCGTTGAATAAGCTCGTGGCCAATCGCTGCCACGACGTGCGTCTTGCCCCGACCCGGCAGACCAAAGACAAGCAGGTTTTCGCCTCGCTCGACGAACCCGCCCTCGCATAGGGCTGCGAGTTGCTTGGCGACTTTCTGTGGCAGAAGACCACGGTCAAGCGTGGACACCGTCTTTTCTCTTGGCAAGTCGGATTGGCGCAGTGATCGGTCTATACGTCGCACACGGCGCTCATCGACTTCAAGTTCGGCAAGATGTTGAAGGTAGCGACCAAAGGTCCAACCCTCGCGCTCGGCCTTGGCGGCGATCTCACTGGCGTAGCGGGCGAATGCAGGCAATCTAAGTGAACGCAACAGAGTCAAAAGAACATCGAGAGCGCTTGGTTTGATTGAGGGAATTGTGATCGTTGTCATGCTGACACCTGGGTGAGAAGTGAGTTGTAGATGGTGAGGTCCACCACGGGCATGAAGAGCTCCGGTGGGACAATTTGCGTGGTAGAGCCGCTGTTCAAGGCAATTGCCTTCGTGGCATCAGCGGTCACGGGCGTTCCCGCGGCCAACTGAGAGGCCAAGGCCGCTTCGACGTCGCTTTCGCTTGCGCCGGCGGCCAGGTGCAAGATGCGTAGATATTCAACGTCGCCTCTGATTCCCGACTTTACGGTTTGAATCGCGTCATACGCTTTGCGAAAAGTGATCGTGGGGAACAATTCATCGCGGTAGACGTACCGGGCAAAGGCGCCCGGCTTGCGCACCAACGACCAGATGACGTGACGGTAGTCAATGCGAGCTTCCTTGCCGCGTAGGCGCTCGCAAGCGAGTTGTAGAACGTCTGCAAAATAGACCTCAATGCGATGATCGAACAGGTGCACCCGAACGCTTTGGCCGATGAGGCGAGAAGGCACCGAGTACGCGCATGACTTGACGCGAATGGTGCTTGTAGACGCGACGGGCACCTCCATCTCGGAATACTCAGGCAAGCAACTTACGACCAGTGGTTTCATGGCCGTGAGTTCTTCGGCGACACGGGGTCCACGTGCAGCGTTGGCTTTGCGAACGACCTGAGCAATGAAGGTCTCGTATTCGTTTTGGTCTACAAAGTCGCGGCTGCCGCGCGCGAGCAATGCTTGCTCAAGTCGTCGTTTCAACGCACCGTTGGATGCTTCAACATCGCCATTTTGTTCTTTGGCTCCGACCGCCGTCGTGCGTGGTGTCATACCAAAGTGTCGCATGATGCTTGCGTATTCCTCGTTGAACGTCCGATCCTTTGCGCTCTTGGATATCTGATGTGTTGCGGCTGTTGAATGGTCCGTCTGGTGGAATTGCGGAACACGACCCAGTTGAAACAGCGCAGCTTGGACGCCCCGGCGCAGCGCCGAAATTGACTCGGACAAACAGGCGGTCGCCCATTGCCAATTTGAGTATGGGAGTACCGTAACACAAAGAAGGTGAACGAACACCTGGCCCGCGAGCGTTATCCCCAGCTCCGTGGTCGAGGTAAAGTCGGTTTGCGCGGCCTCCCCGGGTCGATGTGCTTGCGTGAACCAAATTTCACGATCAGGTCCCATCTGAGCTTTCCATCGATGGATTCGCCTCTGCATCGTGCGCAGGTGTGATACGTTATAACGACCTGGGTTCTTGACCTCCAGCATGTCCAGAACCGTTTGAGCCTCAATCCCCGGCATCTCAACCAACATGGCCGTAACCGCAGGCCAGTCCTCCGCGAATTCGTCGCGGCGCGTGCGCCACAAACGAGGCTTTTTCATCTCCGACGGAAGCTTGCCCGCCTTGATGTACCGCCGCGCTGTTGTGCGGTCCACGTCCGCTTTCATCGCGGCATTCCCTAAATGCCCGTTTTTACTCATCTCTTCCATAAGTCGCCTCACTTGCGCGTCGCTGACCGGTCTCATGTCCGGCAGTTTGGCCCTTCGGGCAAACAGCCGGGGACCCCTCAACTCCGCCGCTCAGGATGGGGCGATGTAGTTGTCGTCGATGGGGAGATGTAATTGTCGCTCAGCACTGAGCCCGCCTCCAATGCCCATCGGTCGTGATTTCCGCGAACCGTTGGAATGGCACGGCTTGCCAGGATTGCAATGAGCTCGTCCGGGAAATAGGCGCCATCGACCAGATCGCCCGCGCACAGGACAATTGAACAACCGAGATCACGTCCCTTTGCGAGCGCAATTGTCAGGGCCTCAACGTCGGCATGTAAGTCGGAGATGACAAGAACCTTCATCGACGGTTTCAAAGTGTAGCCCTTGGGGATTCCGCCGGGTACCGGACGGAAGTATTTCCTGTGTTGACGTTGTTCCGTTCCGAAAATTCGTCGACGGGCGGGAATTACTCAGATTTTTTCCGGATTACCACCGTCGGATCAAACCGGTTGCCAAACGAATTTGCAGCAACATTCAACCAGGGAAAACTGTCGCATTAGCTGGCCTAACTTCGGGGGTCGGGTCCGGAATTCTGCTGCCCTGCGTCCCTCAATCATCTCGATCTCGCCTCCCTCAACACCGCGATCATGCTCACGGCTTCGGTGGCCCGGTCTGTGATCGCCTTTTCATCCGCCCAAACATATCATCAGAAACGTGTTGAACGCGATAGATCGGCATCGCCCTTTTACCATCATCACTCGGTGTCCAGTACTCCCACACCACTCGGCCCGCGCGTGACACCTCTACGATCCTTCCCTCGAAGGGCTCTATTGTAAGCAGATTGCCGTTTGCGAGTTCCTCAACAGAGCCCCAGCCCGGGCTCGCTACAGCTCGATCGCCCGTGTATTGCCACACGACTTTGGTCGAGACAGGCTCGACTTCTACAACCCGCGAGGGCTCCCCGGCCCGCCGATTGTCGAATACGAGTATGTTGCCGCTATTCATCACAGTAGGGTGATGTTGCCTTTTTATTACACCTGGTCCCCAATGCCACTTGACGCCCCTGTCCCTTCGATCGATCAGAAAAATAAGGTCGAGATGGCGCATTGATATCAGAAGATCTCCAGGTTCGCCAAACCCCGGAACGCGAGATGCTAAAATTTCTATAGAATTTGTATGAAATATATCGAAAAAAGTATTATGGATTGCGGCCATTTCGCTTGCATTTGGGGACCAACTGCGAACGCCTCTGTTAACGTCTTCGCGGAGGTTCCAAATCTTCACAAAAAGATCTTCCGCCTCCTGCCGCAGACATTTCTCGCTGCGGGCACACCGTGTCCCAGTTGTGCGCGATGATGTTAGTAGCAGTTTAGCTCTTTCTTTCGCAGCGGTTTCGATCAGCTTCTCTCGCGGTTCATTAAAACGTTTCGCGAATTCCGCTTGCACCAACTGGGCAGTAGTTGAATTGCTCATCAGCACGTCGAACAGCGAAATTCGCTCACGAAACTCTCCTGTCGGACTAATTTTAACAATCTCTTGGTCAAGGAAATTGCCCGCCCCTGATGGTCGTCGTCGGATTCGGTCCGCAATTGCAAGAATCTGGCCGTCACTATCGAAATCCATGTCGTGATGCGCCGCCACGTTTGCGGACCAGTGCACATTAGAATCCCAATCAATCTTCATTATCATTCGGCCAAAAACGATCACATAGAGAAATGCATCAGGACCTACTTCCACATGGTCCCATCCCGTCGCCCACATTTCCAAGCGATTCGAGTTTGTTGATTGGCCGTGGACGGAAGACCACTCGTGAACACGGGTTCCCGTCCGGTCAATAAGCCACGCTCTGCCGGATGGATCTTGGACCGTGGACGTCGTTCTAAAAAGAAAAAAACCTGACTTGTTCTCAGATTTCATACGGTCGACGTCCGATTTCCGTGTCGCGCGATTAGCTCCCACACCGAGGTAGGGAAGTCCCTCCAACGCCCGCTCATTGATCGATCCACTTCCGTCGGCGCTCTTCCGACAAGCTGAATCTGCGAAAACAGCTATCAACACGATCAAAATGCCTCGGGCGATGAAGCATCCCTTATGCAAAAAAGTCGTCATTTGAAGGAGCCTTATGCAAAAAAGATCGTCATTTCCGCCCAACGTGACTATGAGTACATCGCAACGACACGATAACTCTCGCTACTTTGGCGACCTGGTTTTGGGTCCACGGCAGCGCTAGCAGAGTCGCAACTCCGGAGACTCGCCCTACGACCCAGAACGGAACCATCGGCAAGTACCAGCGCGGCCAATCGAACGGAACCCACAGGATCAATCCCGTGCCAAACACGACTCCCCACAGCAAAAAAATCCGTCCAGAAAGCGATCGAGGATAACGACCGAGGGCGGAGAAAATTTGGCGCGTGAATCCCAGCAACGAAAGAGGAAAAGCAAGAAACGGG
>JAYUPZ010000634.1:0-5631 GCA_043759805.1 Myxococcales bacterium
CTCTTCGAAGAGCTCCATAAGCTTGGCGAGGGCCTTCTTTTTGGTGCCGATCTTTTTCAGTAAACTTGCGTTCTCGCGTAGCAGTACTGACAAACGCTCCGGTGGTGGTTGAACCACCAGACCTGGCTTCGCCGTTTGCGCGGACCGAGAAGACAACCGACGACGCTGCGGGGGATATCCCATCGGGCCGGAATATAAACTCCGGCAAACTGTCACACAATATTCGAATTCTCCCGGGCGCGGCCGCTCACAACGCGGCCAAGGCCGCTTTCACCCATCCAAAGCCGATGCGCTCTTGTTCAAGGCGCACCTTGTGGCCGAACTTGTCGGCGCGAAGCGCATCGACGAGCTGATGCTCGGGCATCGTGAGTCGTCCCAGAGGCAGCGTGTGTTGTACCGGCTCCTGCGCCCAGTGCGTCCGATGCGCCAATAACGATTCCTCATCCATCAACATCGACTCTGCACCGGGAAACGTACTTCTGAGCCGGTCGAGCATGGCGAATCCGTGGGTATCGATGTCGCCCCAGTAGTGAATGCGCTTGTCGTGCATCCAGGCACAATCGCCAAGGCGTTCCAGTCCATATCCAAGGCCGAAAATCACGATGCTTTCATTGACATCTGGAAACGTCAGCCCATTGATTTCGTTCTCGGTGATAAAAACGCGGCGGATCGGGAGTTCAAGTTCTGCGAATTGCTCTGCCGGTACCGCGAGATCGGTCAAGCCCTGCACCGCAAGGCGTGAATCCAAAACGCGAAAGCGAACCATCGCCGGTTTCGTTTTCAATCCGTAACGCGCTTCAAACTGACGTGTCGATGACTTCGTGTGATCGATCGCATCCGCAGCGAGCGCATGATCCAACAAGGAGCCCAACAGCGCGCGCCGTTCTTCGAGAAATTTGGTATCCACTGCCGGCACGTCGACCTGCCTCAAATACACCCTGGAATGTGGATGCGCGGCAAACCACGCAACGGTTGCAAGGATCCGGTCCCACGCATCGGCGTGTGCAAGTGCAAACAGTGGATTCTGCGCTATCCACGACGCCAGCTCTGGAGAGTTCCGATCCGTCAAAGGAAGCTGACCGCGAAGGACGCGTTGTCGGCTCGAAGCATCCGCCACGCCGGGTGATTCGCTCGCAAGGACTCGACGGTGTCAAAGTCGAGCAGTCGGGATTGCCCAGCCATTGTGGTTACAATCTCACGGAGCCGAGCCCGCCCAGATCGTGAGCGCGAGCTCTGAATCATCGACCATACGAAACTCAGGTCGTCGGCCGGAAAGCGTTTCGCTCTCATCAAGTAAAAGCGAAACGCCTTCGCCACGGCGATCCATCATCGCGGTACGACCAGTCCGCAGCCAATCGGCTTGCGGTGGGACCGGCAGGCGCGCAAGCAAACTTACGATGGCCTCGTTACGCGCAGCCTGCCGATACGGCAACGACGAAACATCCATCGAATTGGCCAGAGCCCCCGGCGAATAAAGTTCAAGGCGATCGGAAAACACGCGGAGGCGAACCTTCGAGCCGGCCATCGAATAGTCTCGATGGGCGACGGCATTGACCACGGCCTCAAAAACCGCACCCAGGTGAAATTGCGGATAATCAGTCCTGCCGATGGACTTGGTCGCGGCCACTCGCATGTTTCGTGCCACGAAACGACACGCGTCGATGATTTGTGTATCAAGCGGTCCAACAATGTCTACGGCATCAAGTTGATAGGCTTCCCCCGGCGCGTTGGGGTGCGCAACTGTACCGCGGTAAGCGACTGCTTGTATCAATGCATTGGGAAGCCACCGATGCGGCTCTTTCGTTGCGAGCAGCGCCCCCGCAACAGTAGGACGGAAAACACCTTCTTCGTCCCGCTTGGCCATCGCCAGCTTCTCAAGAAATGACTCGCGTTGCGTATCTGAACGCAAGGTTTGGAATCGCTGCCACAGGGAAACATCAAAGTCGTCAAGCGTGGCACCGTGAATCGTCTGCTCGTCAAATCGAATCAGACGGGCTTGACTGCGCTGTTGGAAAAGTCTGGCCAGGTGCTCCGGTGGTATCGGTCGCTTGGAACTGCCAACGCGGTGGTAGTAACCAGACGGACTCTGGTGTACGAAAAGGCTGCGTTCAACATCGATTCGAAGCACAGGAAGCTCCGCCCCCTGTGTCGTCGGCAATAGCAAACGCGTTACGTATGGCGCGATCGGAGGTTTGATTGCGTCGTTGCAAACTTCGCAAATCAACGCCTCAACGCGATCCAGTTGATCTATCGGTATTCCGAGAACCTCTCGACTTGTGTCATCGACTCCGACCACGATAACGCCACCCCGGCCGTTTGCGAATGCTGCAATCTCGTCCGCGATCGAATCTCGCCCGGGTCCCACAAGTTTTTCCCCCTGGAACTTCACCTGCTTGAGTTCCAGGCTGGAGTCTTCCCCAAGGGAAATACGCTGCATCAGCAACCGTGTTGATTGGTCCATAGATCTGACCCTACGATACCTCGAACGGATTCACATCTCGAATCACAGCCAAGTCTCAGTAATTATTGACAAAAACCGTCGGCCGAGATGGCCCTGCAATTCAAGTCGAACGCACAGCGGATTGACCTGCCAAAGATTCCAGTAACCCGACGGTCCGGTGCAACTCATCAATCAGTGCCTTGACCAGTGCCTTGACCTTCGGAGGTAGGTCCCGTGCGGCCAGGGTGTTCACGATGGATCGGTAGTACCAAAGCTGTTCGGATTTGGGGGCATTGAAGCGTTCGAACAGAGCATCACCCAGTTCGCGGTAGCCCGCCACCATCGTGCGTACGTTGTGCAATTGTCCGCAGCGGAAACAAGTGCCACCGATTTCGAACAACCTTGAAGATGCGCCGGATATTCTTCCTCTCGCACTTTCCAGGGCTTTTTCACCTGTACGCCGGTGTCGACCGAGGAATCGCTAACCCCCTCCACGATCTCGTGCACCACATCACCAAACAAATCCTTGATCTATTTGGCGATGGGCGGACCATCGCAGTCCTCAAACGCATCCAGGCCTCGGCGCACGATGGCGATAGCACCGGACACGCTCGAAGACAACTCGCTCCGAGCGTACGTAATTGGGATCGAAAGGATCCATGCCGCGCGCGCTGGTCGCCCACGCAACGGCCTGTTCCAGTTGCTCGGTCTTTTCAGCGGCGATCGCCGACAGCCATTGCACGTCGGCGCTGCTGATACCCGGGTGCGTCAGGTGCCGGCGCGTCAGAGCAAGTACCTCACTGGCCTCGAGCCATTCGTCCCGATCGGCGAGTTCGCGAATGCGCTCTATTTGCTTCGTGTTGTCTTTTTTCTCGATGCGATGTTCTTCCGTCATTCGGTTTCCTTGTGTCGGTTGCGCCGGTATCGACCGGAAACGCGTCGTTCTGGCAATGTTGCGGCTTACTCACGATTGTCGCACGGGGGTCTGGCACGGAATTTCTGCGGATTGCCCGATCGATAGCGTCGAACCCGGCGCATTTTGTCGGTTCCACGCCCAGGCCTGATGTCTAACCTAAGGAACCGTATTACCGCCCTCTGATTCTTCAGCCGCGGACTCATTTGCTGCCCCTGGTGTCGCCGCTGGTGTAGTCGCAGTCGACGTCTTTAACCGCTCAATATATTCCAAAAGCAGTTGTGCGGTACGCGACATCTCAGACGCAGGAACCGGCACACGAGGCGCGACCGGCCCAGATTTCGGCGGCTGCCGCGTCTGCTCACGTTGCTGTTTCCGCGCTTGCTCAACAGCCGCCAACTGCGACGTCTGCCCCGCTAGAAACCCTGCGTCGAAACCTTCCTCCCGAGCAAGGGCCTCCATCGTTACCCTTTCATCGCGATCAAGATACTGTGTTACAGCAGCAGCTTGTTCCAGAGCACGCTTGTTTGCGACCAAGAGCGAAGCAGCATTCGCCTCGCCACCCTCCCACTGAAGCAAAACCCGAATGGCTCGTACTTCATCCGATTTCAGCAGCAACTCGGGCCCATCTTTCATGTATTCGCCGCGGAGATATCGCGCAGCTTCGTAGGAGATCTTGAGTTCTCGAACCGCATCACGAATACCCTTCCCTTCTTCGAACAGACTCACCGACGCAGCCGCCTCCGCAGCCGTGTGTCGAGGTACGCCTGGATCCGATGCCGCCGCGACCGTCCTCCCCAACGCCGATTGCGGGCGCGCAACAACTCTCGGCCGCGTCAACACTTTGTTCGACGCGATACGACGATCGATCTCGGCATCGATTTCCATCGGCGTGAAGTACAGCCGTCCATCCCTTTTAATTGGGTGGAATCGGATTCCATGTGTGGAGCGGAGCGTTCCGCCTGCCTTTAGGCCACAAATCCGAGTGGCCATTTTTCGAGCCGCCCCCGCAAGCAGTATCCAGCACGATGTGCACCGAGGGTGGCTCGGCGATCGGCTCGCATGTACCGGATATCTGAATCGCGTGCTTGCGCGGGAAGCTTGAGATGTGGGAGGAGGTAGGGGATGGCGAGCACAGCAGTACGAGTCTTGGTGGTTGACGATGAAGCCGGGGCCCGAATGGCACTGCGGGACCTTCTCACGTCCCAGAAGTTCGAGGTCGATCTGGCCGAAGATGGCGCCGCGGCGCTCGAACGACTTGCCGAGTTGCCGCCTGACATCGTCGTCACCGATCTCGACATGCCCAAGATGAACGGTATGCAACTTATCAAGGAGCTGCACGAACGACATCGCGAGCTGCCCGTCATCGTGGTGACCTCGGCGGCGGAGGTTCGTCCGGCCGTCGAAGCCATGCGCGCGGGAGCGATGGACTACATCACGAAACCGGTCGATTTTGAAGAGCTCCTCCTGGCCATCAGCCGCGCGATCGAGCAGCGCGATATCCGCCTCGAGAACGAGAACCTCCGATGCCAAATCCGCGAGAAACACGGAGAGGGGATCCAGGGCCTCCTCGGCGCGAGCCCCGCGATGCAGAAGGTATATCGCCTCGCGCGTCAGGTCGCTCCTTCACGGGCAACCGTGCTCATCACCGGCGAGAGTGGCACAGGGAAGGGCGAGCTTGCGCGAGCCATCCACGCCCTCGGTCCGCGGGCAGAAAAGCCCTTCGTCACCGTACACTGCGCGGCTCTGGCCGAGACTCTGCTCGAGAGCGAGCTTTTTGGACACGAGAAGGGTTCGTTTACGGGAGCGGAGCGGCGGCGCACCGGTCGCTTCGAGCAGGCGCACGAGGGCACCATCTTCCTCGACGAGGTCGGCGAGATTCCCACGGCGACCCAGATCAAGTTGCTCACGGTACTTCAAGATCGCAAGTTTGAACGCGTTGGAGGCAACGAGTCGGTCAAGGTAGATGTACGGATCATCGCGGCGACGAACCGGGACCTCACCGCGGATGTGGCCGCCGGCCGATTCCGCGAGGATCTCTACTACCGCCTCAACGTGGTGCGCGCCGAGATGCCTCCGCTGCGATCACGAGAGGGGGACATCCTGGTGCTTGCCCAACACTTTCTGCGCCGGTTCGGCCTTGAAAACCACAAGGCGATCGCGGGATTCACCGACCGGACCAAAACAAAGCTTCGCAGTTATCGATGGCCCGGCAACGTGCGCGAACTCGAGAACGCGATCGAACGCGCCGTGGTCATGTGCGAGGATGACATGATCG
>JAYUPZ010000635.1:0-5617 GCA_043759805.1 Myxococcales bacterium
GCCGACGAGGCGGCGGGCGTTTCCGAAACGTCGCGCACCCACGAACTTTACGATGAAGGCGACGGCGTTCTCACGATTGCAGGTGGCAAGTTAACGGCCCTGCGCGCGATGGCCGAACAGACCATCGATCGCTTGCACGACATCTTGTTGCGCCGCGGGTTCGAGGGATCCCTTGCCCCCTGTGAAACGCGCACACGGCCCTACCCAGGGGGAACAGCCGAAACCGATGCCGTGCTGCCGCCGCTTCCCGATCGGACGCTCCGACAACTTCGGCGACGATATGGCAGTCGCGTGTCTGCCCTGGCATCCGTACTACGCGCGCAACCTCAACTTGCGGCGACCCTATCGAAAGACGTCCCCGATCTTAAAGCCGAGGTTGTCCTTGCCGCTCGCCACGAATTTGCTCAGACCCCGCTCGACTTCCTGGCGCGTCGCACGCAACTGGCGTGGCACAATCCGCTGCTTTGCGCCTCGCTCATCGAACCGGTGGCCAACCTCATGGCGGATGAACTTCAGTGGGACGCCGGGCATCGCGCACGCGCCATCGAATTTTCACTGCCGGACCTCGCACGCTTCCGCGCCGGGCTTTGAAACTACGATCCGGGCACGATTGGAAACGCCAAGGTGAACGCCGCCCCACCCTCGCGACGATTGCTTGCGCGAATCGTACCTCGGTGTTCGCCGACAATCGCGTAGGTTACCGCAAGGCCAAGGCCTGTTCCTTTGCCCTCTTCTTTCGTGGTGAAAAAGGGATCGAACATGCGCTCATTCAGGCCTTCGGGAATACCGGGACCAGTATCGGCGACTTCCAGAATAACCGTATCACCATCGCGTGAGGTGGTGATTTCGATCCGACCGTCCCCTTCCGCTGAGGTGGAGGCGATTGCATCAAATGCGTTCGACAGCAAGTTAACGAGCACCTGTTCCATTTGATTCGCGTTGCCCATAAAAAGTGACAACGGATTTCCGAGCACGGTGATGATCTGCACCTTGCGTACCGAGAATTTGTACTGCACAAACCGCAAGGCTTCGCGCACAACCTCATTGAGATCGAGCGGACCACGCTGCGATTGTCGCCCGGGATTTTGTCGCGCGAAACGGAGCAACGACTCGACGATTGCCTTGCAGCGCAACGTGCTCTTCTCGATCTCCCCAAGGTATTCCTTGCGCTCCTCCGGCGTTACATCGTCGCGCGAGAGGATCTGCGTGAAGGCCAAGATACCGCCGAGCGGATTGTTGATCTCGTGCGCAACGCCGCCGGCGAGTCGACCGATGGCCGCCAACTTTTCCGCGTTGGCGAGCTGGCGCGTGAGCAGCCTATCCTCGGTAACGTCGCGATAACGGCAAACACACAATGGCACCTGTTCGTCGCGCAGCGGATACGCCCGGATTTGGTAAATGCGATCGCCGCCAGCCTCGAACTCGCTGTGCTGCGGCGTCGAATCCTTCAGCGCATCGGTCACCGGACATCCAGCACACGGTCCGGCTTCAGAGCGGGCAAACGGACGATTTGAGGACGCCCGGAGCTCGTGGCATTTGCGACCTACCACCCGCTGCACTGCTACACCAAGATCGTCAGCGAGCGCCAAATTCGCCCGCTGAATGACAAAAGATTCGTCAACGATCATCAGAGGTTCCGAGATGGCATCGAAAGTGCGCTCCCACTGCCGTTTGGCAACGGAAACCCGAACCATGGTTTCATCGTCGAGAGGTCGCGTTCGATCGCTCATATCAATTGGGTTACATTTTGAACGAAGCGCGCTGGTGCGCAAACAGGTTCGCACCGGTTTGGGACAAAAGGGCCGGTAAACAATCGCTCACTGCGTAGAAGACTACGCGCATCGACTCAAGATATCCACAGGCCCCCATAAAAATCATGGACTTACGTAATTTCCAAGTTTGGCATGGAACATGCTCTAACAAGGGGTCCAGAGGAACGGATGCCACAAGCACTCGCAGTCAGAGCTATCAGCCCGAATACCGTGACGAACCATCAGAAAGCACTCAAGATTCTGTCGCGCTCCATTTACAAGGAGCTTCGCCAGAACGGTTACGAACCCAAACAGATTGTCGCACTGGCGACGGAGATTATCGGATTGGTGACATCGGACATGAGTTCCGACATTAACCAAAACGCCGTGCTCGACTAGTAGGGACTATTTCGGACAAGTGCCCGGGGCCGCAAGGTGACCCGGGCATTGTTATTTCCGCCGTCCCAGCGCGAATCGATTCATGTGGAACAGACGCAACGCGTTCGAAACGTTCTTGTCTTGGACGCGCGACGTTTGACCGTGTAGAACACGCGCTCTCTTCAATCATGGCTCCGCGATCGTTTTCCGAACTGGACCTGGCGTCAAAGCGCGTGCTCCTTCGGGCAGACCTGGATGTTCCTCTGACGCCCGCTGGTGGTCTGACGGACACCGATCGCCTGGATGCTGCGGCCCGTACGATGCGCCAGGCTCTCGATCGAGGCGCTCGCTTGGTGGTCGCGGGCCATATGGGTGCGCCTCCTGTACAGCGAAAGAACCGCCAGGAGCCACCTCCTTCTCTGGAAGTGGTCGGTAGTTATCTGGCCGAAAAACTCGGCCGTGATGTAATTCTGGCGGACGAGCCGGCCGGGGATGGCGCCCGAAAGGTCGTGGGCGATTTGCGCGAAGGCCAGATCGTTCTGCTCGAGAATCTCCACCTTGCACCCGGCGAAGTCGGCTGCGAGGAAACTTTCGCACTGGCCCTCGCAAGTTACTGCGACGTCTTCATCTCCGACGCCTTCTGCACGTTGCACCATCGATGGGCTTCGACCACCCGGGTCGCCCGCCACGTTTCCGAGTTCGCAGCGGGCCCGCTCGTCGAACGCGAATTGGCGAATTTAGCGAAACTCACGACTGCCATTGCGAAGCCCTATATCGCGGCTGTTGGCGGCGTCGGTTTTGGAGGCAAATTACCTTTTCTGGAGAAACTGCTCACGCAAGCCAACACGGTTTTATTGGGCGGTTCAATAGGCAACACCTTCGTGCGCGCCCGCGGCGGCAACACGGGTCGCTCGCTCACCGAGGAGGACAAGTTGCCCAACGCGCGCTCGATCATTCGAAAAGCCGGACAGGCCGGCGGCGATCTCCGTTTACCGCAGGACGTGGTGGCAGCCGCCGGGGTCCGGGCTACAGATGGCCGAATTGTGCAGGCCGTTCAGGTCCCCGACGAAGCCGCGGCCCTCGATATTGGACCCGAAACAGTCCGCAACTTTTCCGAAGTTTTCAACAACGCCCACACGATCCTGCTGGCCGGCCCGATGGGGGCTTGTGAAACCTCCGAATTCGCCACGGGTACCATCGAATTGGCACGGGCCATGGTCCGAGTGACAGGAGCGTTCACGGTCGCCATCGGAGCCGAAACCACCCGAGCCATTCGTTCGGCTGGCCTTGCGGACCGCTTCTCACACGTTTCGATGGGCGACCGTGCCGCCCTCGAATTTCTTCGAGGCGCCGAGCTTCCGGGCCTCGTGGCACTTGAACCGTAATCAAAAACGATCGATACCTCCCGCCTCACCCTTTTCATTCAACCCCAAGTCTACCCATGAGCAACCGACCGAAACCCTTCTTTTGTGGCAACTGGAAACTGTTCGGAACCCGCGCAGAATCCCTCGCACTTGCGACCGGCGTGCGTGAAGGCGTGGCAGGCATCACCGCCGCCGACGTGGGGATCTCTCCAGGATTCGTAGCACTCGCTGCCGTTGCAGAAGCCATGAAGGGCAGCAACGTTCTTGTTTCCGCACAGGATGGCTACTGGGAAGAAAAAGGCGCCTTCACGGGACAAGTGTCGATGAGCCAAATTGCGGACTCGGGTGCAAGCTGCGTCATCATTGGACACTCGGAGCGACGTCAGTTGTTCGGCGAAACCGACGCCACCGTGGCCAAAAAGATTCGAGCGGCCCTCAAGCACAACCTGCTTCCGATCGTTTGTGTGGGCGAGACGCTTGAAGAGCGCGACACCAACAAGACCCTCTCCGTTGTCTCCACCCAGCTCGATGGCGCATTCACGGATCTGCCTCCGTCCGAGCTCGAAAAGTGCGTTGTGGCTTACGAACCCGTGTGGGCGATCGGCACCGGCCGCAACGCCACGCCGGCCCAGGCTGTCGAGGTTCACGCCTCAATTCGCAGTCAGCTTCGCAAGGCCCTGGGTGACAAGGCCGCAGCTTTTCGTATTCTCTACGGCGGCAGCGTCAAACCCGACAACGTTGCTGGCTTACTTTGCGAGGCCGAGATCAACGGCGCCCTGGTCGGAGGCGCATCACTTACCGTCGATTCATTCGTCAAATTGGTTAAAGAGGGAACAGCAGCATGTACACGGTCTTAATCGTACTTCACGTCATTGTTTGTCTGTTTCTGATCCTCGTGGTCTTGCTACAAGCCGGTAAGGGCGGCGGCATGGGCATCGGCTTTGGTAGCACAAGCAGCCAGTCGGTCTTCGGCGGCTCGGGCGCTGGTAACTTCCTGTCCCGCGCGACGGGTGTTTTCGCAACGGTCTTCATCCTGAACTCGCTGGCACTTGCGTACCTGTCTTCACGCCAGGATGCGCCGCGCCTGCGTGAGCTTGCAGAACAGCAAGTCCAGAAGAAAAAAGCCGAAGACGCGACCAAGCAAAAGTTGCTGGGCGATGTCGACAAGGCACGTGCTGCGATTGAAAAGGCCACGGGTACGCCGACCTCAAGCGATCCAGCCGCAACACCGCCTGAAGGCGCTGTCGCTCCCGCAACGAACGAAGCGGCCCCCGCTGCGGCACCGGCGGATCCTGCCGCGGCACCGGCTGCGGCCCCCGAAGCGGCACCGGCCGCCGTGCCTGAACCTGCACCGGCCGCTGCTCCCAGGCGAAAGCGCGCTGCGGCCACCTCTCCCGCCGACGAAACCGCCCCCGCCGCTGCGCCCGCTGCCGCTCCGGCAGAAGCGCCAGCCAATCCATAACTGATAGCGATCATGGCGCGCATCCCGTTCACCAAGGTCGAGGGACTCGGCAACGACTTCGTGGTGGTTGATTTGCGGCCCGGAAAACCCGGCGCAGAACACGCGGAACGCGTCCAGGATCCCGCCACCGTCAAAGCCGTCTGCGACCGACACTTCGGGGTTGGCGCAGATGGCATTTTGGCCGTGTTGCCCTCGGTATCAGGCGGCGATGCGCGCATGCGCGTCTTGAATGCGGATGGCAGTGAAGCGGAGATGTGTGGCAACGGCATTCGCTGCGTTGCCAAGTACCTTTACGAATCCGATCCGTCGTTGCGCCTGCCTGTGTTGCGAATCGATACCGGCGCTGGCCGTCTCGAGTGCGCCATGGATGGCCACGACAACCGCGTCGACACGGTAGCGGTGGAAATGGGTAAGCCTCGCCTGACCCGCGGAGAGATCCCCATGACGGGTTCAGCAAATGAAACCGTGGTTCGTTCACCCGTGTCGGTGCGCGGTCGCGACTTTGTAGTGACGGGTGTCAGCATGGGCAATCCCCACGCGGTCATTTTCATCGATGACGAATCCGCCGATCTTCACGCCCTCGCCACTGAATACGGCCCGGCGTTGGAAACCGATCCGCTGTTCCCGCGCCGAACCAACGTCGAATTTGCCCGCGTTCAGAA
>JAYUPZ010000636.1:0-5609 GCA_043759805.1 Myxococcales bacterium
GGTGAGAAGTTTGGCGCCGCTTATGTGAAGGCCATGGTTGCAGGTCACATCGATGCGTTGGCGATGATCGACAATCAGCTTCTCAAGACGGCGAAAAACGAGTCTTTGAAAAAGCACCTTGTTGAAACCCGCGCTCACGTCGCCGGACATCTCGAGCAAGCCCAGGTTCTGCAAACGACGTTCGCCCGGGCCCGGTAGATCGTGAAGCGGCTGCAGCAATAACTATCGACGGCTCGCGCCAAGCGAGCCGGCGTTGCTCCGCGTCTTTTCGGACGGATCGCTCATCGAATACACGACCCGCGTCGAGGCGATGCGATCGTGCAACGCTTTTCGATCTTCGCTGCCGAGGGCTATCCCAAATCCAGCGAGCCAGCCGATACCCACGATGATGTTGGGCACGAGCAATTGACTCAGCACGGGCGAAAGGGCTTCTTTCACCACGGGCAAACCACCGCCGACCGCGTCGGATACAGCGGACATGTCACTGACCTCGCCGACCTGAAACGCAACCATGGCGACCGCCACCAGGGGTCCCCAAAGTTGGACCACAAAGCGGAGGAGGATGCGTGGAAGACTGAGGGCATGATGCGCACCCTGCAGACGCAAGCTCATCGCACGCTTGCCTATCGTGGCCCCCCAGAACCAGTGGGACGAAACGTAATACAGAAAATACATCACCAGAACTGCCCACGTCTTTGTGGAGTCGGTCAGATACATTTTCTCAAAGGCGAGTTGGCTGATGCCGAGGATGAGTGCCAGGTCAACGGCCCATGCGAAGCCACGAGCCGCAACGCCGCCGGGGTTTACAACCGTGGGTCGGCAATGGGTCAAGCGATCCAGGAGTTCTTCGTAAGTGTGCGGACGCTTGAGCGGATCGGCGTCCATCATCTCCATGATCAGCTGGCGGAGGCGCCACGGTGCTTTTTCTGCGGGCAGCGCAGGACGGACACCAACCTGGTGTTGTCGGAACAACTCCGGCAACGAATCGGCATCGAAAGGAACACGACCCATCAAGAGTTCCCAAAACATGATGCCAAGTGCATAAACATCGCTGCGGTGATCGGGCACCCGTCCTTCGATGAGCTCGGGCGAGGCATATCGCGGCGTGCCCATGAAGTGTTGTTCACTTTGACCAATGGGCGCGGCGAGGCCAAAGTCTGTGACCTTGATCTCCATCGCATTGGAGCGGTATTGCCGACCCCTGCTCAAAATAATGTTGGATGGCTTCACGTCGCGATGGGAGAAGCGCTTCAAGTGCGCGTGCATCAGGGCGCGCGAGGTCTGAATGACAATTTCGAGTGCTTCTTTCCAGGGTAACGGACCGTGTTGTTCGAGGTACTGGCCAAGCGTGATGCCATCAACCCACTCCATGGCGAAGTAGGGCGCGCCTTGAAACTCGCCGATGTAGTAGACGCTGACGACGTGCGGGTGCTGGATGCGCGCCTGGGCGCGGGCCTCGTGGATGAGTCGGTTGGTCAGTTCTTCCTGGCCGGCGTACTCCTGGCGAAGCAGTTTCAGTGCCACGGGCCGATCAAGGCTCATGTCATGCGCGATGTAGACGCGTCCCATCCCGCCTTCGCCTGCCAGACCTCGAATCTCGAAGTGGTCGATGCACGTGTTGATAAGCGGGTCGTTTTCGGGTTGCCGCGCCGGATCGACCTTGGGCTTGTCCGCTGTATACGCAGTTCGCTCCATTGGGCTGGGCGTTTGCGAGGGTGGAGGAGTACCTGAGCGCAACCGGCTGGCAGTTGTCGTCGCCACCGTCTCACTCAATGCCTCCGTCTTTGACCAAGACGGCACGGCCCGAATCATACACCTCCTTTTTCGACGTATAAACTGTTCTGCATGTCAAAGCTGCGGTCAGGCACCCAGAGCGACGCAACCTTGGGGCCAACTGTGGCCTCGCGTCCGCCTGGCGGCGGTGAAGGCGGGAAAAAGATGTTAGCGGGCTTACAAGGTCCAAAACGGCGTCTGGTCGTCACCTTGTTGCTCGCCATGTCGCTTCCCGCCACGGTGGCGCTTCTGGCCTTTGGATTCTTTGCCCATGAAGTCGCCCGTGGCTCACTCGAAGACGAACTCGGGAGGCGGCTCGCAGCGGCCGCAACCGGGGTAGCCGAGCAGCTCTTGCCCGAGCAGATCCAGTCGATTGGTCCTGGCGACGAAAACTCTCGCACTTACGCCAACGTTCTTGGTCGCCTCAAGAACGCCACGGGTCGCTTTGGCGTGCGACGGTTTCTGGTGCTTGCGGCCGATGGAACGGCGCGCGGTGATACAATTGGTCGCGTCGCGCTGGGTGCGATGGTGCATGAACTGGCGGCCGACAGGGACGAGTTCGATCGCGCGATGTCAGGACGCGCAGGCGCCTCTACCCTTTTCAGGGGCAAAGACGGTGTCTTGTACAAACGGGGATACGCTCCCATCGGTCGCACCGAGGGATCCGGTCCCGGGATAGCAGGCGTCGTTGTTTCGGAAGGTGCTGCGGATTTCTATCTTCCGTTGTCTCGTTTTCGGCGTTGGTTGCTGGGATGGGGAGCGTTTGCACTTTTCTTGTTGGCTGGAATCACCCTTTGGACCGCCCGCCGGATCACAGGGCCCATTTCCCGGTTGGCGGACGCTGCATCGCGGATCGGCACAGGCGATCTCATCAATCGAGTGCCCGTGGAAACGCAGGACGAAATTGGTTTGCTTGCGGCCCGTCTCGACGACATGCGCGCCGCTTTGCAAGCCCGCGACGAACGCAACCAGATGATGTTGGCCGGAATAGCCCACGAGGTACGCAATCCACTCGGTGGCCTTGAATTATTTGCCGGGTTGTTGCGAGACGCACTTGCTGATCAACCTGAACGTTTGCTCGAGATCGACCGGATCGATCGTGAATTGGCTTATTTGAACGCGGTGGTGGATCAATTCCTCGACTACGCGCGGCGGCCGACCCTCGAACGAAGTCCGGTGGACATCGCTCAATTGTTATCTGAGGTGCGCGATGTTGCGGGTGCCGATGGTCCGCCGGTGGTCGTGATCGACGACGTGGAAACCGTTCGCGGTATAAACGTGCAAGTGGATGTGGGTCAAATGCGCAGGGCACTCATTAATCTTGTTCGCAACGCACGAACGGCCGCAGGTGAACAAGGGAAGGTGGTGGTGGCCGCCCGTATTGACCGGGATCGAGGGGGACAGGGCATTGCCATCGAGGTTCGAGATACGGGCCCGGGGGTTTCAGAGGCGGACCGTGAGAAGATCTTTCAACCGTTTTTCACAACGCGAGAGAAGGGGACCGGACTCGGACTCGCGTTTGTTCGTGATATCGTGCGGGACCACGACGGCCGTGTCGAAGTGGATAGAGCCCCCGAAGGTGGCGCCTGTTTTCGGATTTTCATTTGAACGTGTGGAGGCAATGTGAGCCGCATTCTGATCATCGATGACAACGAGACCATGCGCGAGGGCATGGCCGCAACCGTGCGGCGAATGGGTCACGAGGTTGTGATGGCAAGCAGCGGTACCGAGGGCCTGTCGCTTTTCCGCAATGGAGGCGCCGACTTTGTGATAACCGATCTGAAGATGGAGGGCCTCGGTGGCATCGGCGTCCTGCAGGCGGTGCGCGAGATCGATCCCAGAATACCGACCATGATTGTCACCGCGTTCGGTAGTGTTGAGACGGCGGTCGAGGCAATGCGACTCGGTGCGCTGGATTTCCTCCAGAAGCCGTTTTCGCCTGAAGTGTTACGGTTGAAGGTGCAGCGTGCGCTTGAGATCGGTCAGGATCGCCGGGCGCGAGATCGGGCGGAAGCCGAGGTCGAGGCGCTGCGGGCCGACGTGGCGGTGTCTTACGGACTCGGAGACATGGTGGGGAAGAGCGCCGGGATGCACAAGGTGTTCGCGTTGATCGATCGCGTGGCGCCTTCGGACATCACGGTTCACATCCACGGCGAATCCGGTACCGGCAAGGAGCTCGTTGCCAGAGCCCTGCATTTGCAGTCGAAACGATCCGACAGACCTTTCGTCAAGGTGAACTGTGGTGCGTTGACCGAGACGTTGCTCGAATCGGAATTATTTGGTCACGAAAAAGGCGCGTTCACAGGCGCCATTCGACGAAAGCTTGGGCGATTCGAGCTTGCCGACACGGGGACCCTTTTCCTTGACGAAGTGGGGGACATGTCCGCCGGCCTTCAGGTAAAGCTTTTGCGGGTTTTGCAGGAAAAATCGTTTGAACGGGTGGGCGGCGAAGATTCCGTCCACGTGGATGTCCGGGTGATTTCGGCGACCCACCGCGATTTGAAAACACTGGTGGCAGAGGGGCGATTTCGAGAGGATTTGTTCTATCGAATGCACGTTGTGACCTGCGATGTTCCGCCGTTGCGGGACCGGCGTGAGGACATTCCGCTCCTGTGCGAACACTTCCTGAAATCCCTAGGGCCTCGAATCAACCCATCCGTATTGCGAATTGATGACAACGTTTTGGCTCGGCTGACGGCGCATGCCTGGCCCGGCAACGTCCGCGAGTTGCAGAATGTCATGGAGCAGTCGCTCGTATTTGCGGATGGGGATCGGATTACGATGGGCGCCTTGCCAGCCTTTCTGCGCGAGGGGACGGCAGCGGAGGGGTTGTCGATTCCGGCGGGCGAGATGAGCCTTCCGGAAATCCTTGAGGACTTGGAGCGGCAACTTATCTCACGCGCCTACGACAAGACCGGAGGCGTCAAGACCGAAACCGCGCGCCTTCTGGGGATCAAAACCAGCGCGCTCTACTACAAGCTCGAAAAGTACGGAATCGGGGAGATAGCGGGCCGCGAAGCCGGCGATCGCCCCCTGGATCCGCAGGAACGGAACTCGGGTTCCGACGATTCCTGACACGGCCGCGATCCATCCCGCGACGGGGTCACGATCCTGCGCTACTCTGGCCGACCCGCATTGGCGAGCCCATGAAAAAAGGCCCCCTGGCAGCACTCTTTCTGACCGTATTCCTGGACCTTCTCGGGTTCGGCTTGGTGGTGCCTTTTTTGCCGGGAGTGGCCCGCGATCTGGGTGCAAGCGATCTCGGGGCCACGCTGCTTGGTACGGCCTATTCGCTGATGCAGTTTCTATTCATTCCGCTTTGGGGTCGATTGTCCGACCGGGTGGGACGACGACCGGTGTTGCTTATCTCGATTGCAGCGACCGCCGGATCGATGGTGCTGCTGGGATTTGCTGCGACGCTGCCGCTCTTATTTGCGGCCCGTCTGCTCGGTGGCGCGGCTACTGCGAACCTTGCCGTGGCACAAGCCTACATCGCTGACGTGACCACTCCGGCGACGCGTGCGCGTGGCATGGCGCTCATTGGTGTTGCGTTTGGCGTCGGCTTTGTCATTGGACCGCTTGTTGGCGGTGAACTTGGACGCGTGGTGGTGTTCGGTCGGGAAGGGCCACTTGCGGCCTTTGCGGCAGGCGGTCTGTCGCTCATCAACCTCGTTTGGGCCTTTTGGGGATTGCCCGAGTCGCTGCCTCCAAAGGAGGCTCGCACGGAGGCAAGCGCTGCTTTCAAACGGCGACGGGGTCCTATTGATCGCGAGAGCTTCCGCATTCTTGCCCTGGTCCCGGGTCTTGGGCGCGCCGTGTTTGCGACCTTCGTCATG
>JAYUPZ010000637.1:0-5607 GCA_043759805.1 Myxococcales bacterium
GTTAAATCTGAACGCACCGATCAATTGCACATCTAAGTACGCCGCAGCCATCGACCTTGCGCGCAACGTTGCCGAAGACCGACCCTCCTGCCTGACCCTGAAAAGTGTCGATGCGGTGGATCCGCAAGATCCGTGTCAGTCCGTCCGATAGGATGTTGGTCTTACAGTACTGATCGGTTCGATTTCAACGGGGGAGGGTATCGATGATAGTTACGACGCCATTTTTTACCGACATCGACTCGCGAGCGGCGATCAAGGGATCCCGTGATCCGCTGGGCGCTCAACCGATCTGGGTACATTTCGGTCGACAGGTCATTGGGAATCTCACGACAGTCAGTTCGTCGAGCCGCGATTTTGCGATTCTCCTCCTTGGCTACTATTTCGTTGAACGACTGCGTGAAGAAGGCTGCGGAGAGGGGGACGTCGCCACGTTCCTAAAATGGGAACAGCTGGCCAACTACGTACGTGCATTTAAAAACGGGGTAAGTGGGTTTCGTGGCACGGAAAGGGTGACCGCCCGGCTCGAAGAGGATCGCGGCCGCATCACTCTTGGAGCATCGCGCGAGCAACAAATCCTGGCGGACCAGAAAATCTATGGTCTGTGGGGATTGTATTCGACCCCGGCGCGGGCGTCGGGCCTGGTGCAGGCTCAACCTGCGCGGCTCACACCCGTCGCGCGCGCCTTCGTGGAGGCGACATATATTTCACCGCTGCGCCGGTCCCACAATTTAGATCAACAAATCGTCGAACACCTATCCCGAAAACGTGCGACGATTGATTTGACGGCCGGTGTCGGGCAACGCCTTACTGAGGCGCTAGGCAAGATCCTGCTGCCAGGGCTGAACAACGCAGAGAAAGAGTTTCTGCGAACGCACCTGTTGGTCGCAGAAGGCACCGACAGCACCGACGGTGCTCAGCCCCTCTTGGCCGAGATGCTGAATAAACGTAAATCGTTTCAGTACGGCGATATGGGACTACACCTGCTGCGGGATCTGCATAAACAATCCGTAGAATCAGGGCATTACGCCCTTTCCCAACGCCTGCGAAAAATTGTCGTTTCTGAATGCTTGATCGCGCCCGCAACGGCAATTTTCTCGTATCTCTTGTCGCTCGACGGGGAGACCATCGATACGGTAGGCGACCGAATGCGACAAATTTGGGGCCCGTCGCCTGCCGTTCAGTCCCGGGATGACGTTTCGGGAATTGAGGGCGATCTTGAGCTGGCGACCGGCGACGTAGCGGGAGCTGCGGCGCGATTGTTGGAGTTTGCCGGTTCATTGCATGTCGGCGACTACGCGGGATGTATCCGGACCTTGGTGCAACACAGTGCAGAGGTCATGAAACGTCGGCACGCCTCAGCACCTTGGGTGACGATTGAAAAGAATCGGCTCAACGTCAGCATTCGGGACCAACGTGAAACCCTGCCGGATCGGGATACCTTGCCCCACTACTGGCGATTCACCTACTTCATTTCATCCCTGGCTCAAATCGAGGCGGACACCCGTCGTGGAGCTGCACAATGAGCGAGATCCCCCATTCCGGATTGTCCGACCGAATGCAGGAAGTGATCGGTGATCGCAAGGTCAAGGCCGCAGTGTTCCTCACGTTTCGTTTTGAACCTGGATTCTTCGAGCAAGAAATCCTGCCGGTCTTTTTCGACATTGGATTGAGCCATGTTGGAAAGATCCGCGTGGTGCAGATGGAAGGCGTCCTGCGCGATTCACATTGCGACGTGGCGGTGTACTACGACCACAACGGCCTGATCGCTCAGGGGGAGTACGAAAGTGCCCGGTTGGATGTGCGAAGGTTTCCTGTTGTGCAGCGGGCGATCTTTCACCCCAAAAATGTATTCCTCCTGGTTGCAAATCCTGGCGACGACAATACGCCGCCAACCGAATCACTTGTTGTTGCCAGCCTCAGCGCGAACCTAACCCGAGCCGGTTGGTGGGAAAACGTCGAATGCTGTCAGATCGAGGAGCTTCATGAAGGCGAGCTGAGCCTGATGCCGGACTCAATCGAAGCACTACTCGATTGGACTCGTAAACACTGTCGCCGCGACGAAGAACACACAGCGCTGGCCGCGGTCAAAAAGTACCTTCAGAGGAGTACAACCCAGCGACAGAGGCGCATCGCCGGAGGTTCTTACTTGACGCAGTTTTTTGGATCCAAGGGAAGTTTTCCGGATTTCCTACGAGATGCGGCCGGGGCAGACCTTCGAGGGGCCTATTTGGAGGTCATTTCGCCCTACTTCACCAGTTCCGACGACGCCGGCCCACTCGAGGAATTAATCGACTACTTTCAGCCGAAAGAGACCAGAGTCTACCTGCCGCGGGGACCCGCTGGTGAAGCACTCTGCAATCCCGGTGTCTACGACGCTGTTTCCAATTTGCCTCAAACGACATGGGGATTCCTCCCGAAAGCGATCGTCAAACGAAGCAACGCCAAGGACGCTGTCGATCGAACAGTCCACGCCAAGGTCTATCGATTTTTTCACAAGAGTCCTAAACGTGAATTCATTTTCGTCGGCTCGGTGAACCTAACACGCGCGGCACACCAGAGCGGTGGCAACACGGAATCGGGAACGCTCGTTGAAACCACTCCGGAAGCAGGGCCGTTGGATTTTTGGTTGACACCGGAAACGCGAAAGCCCAAAGCATTCAAGCCCCGGGCTGAAGACGAAGGCGTTGCGGTGTCTGGCGGCAGCAAATTATCGCTACGGTACGCCTGGCATACCGGCGTTGCTGAGGCCTACTGGCATGACCGAACGAACTGCAACACATTGCGTGTACGAGATGGCGACCTCGACATGTTTTCCGTTGCGGATCTGCCTGCGATGCAATGGGTGAAACTTCCGAGTGAAACGGCGGAACTGCTTCGTCAAGTATTGCCGCGCACCTCGATGCTCGCGGTTGTCGATGACGACGAAACAACCGGTTTCATCTTGGTTCAAGAGGAAGGGATGTGGAAAAAGCCGTCGGTCCTCCTTTCCCTCTCTGTTGCCGATATCCTAAAATACTGGTCCATTCTGGATACCGACCAACGGAATGCGTTTCTGGAATCGCGACTCTCCGACTTGCTGAGCAGTCGAGACGGCTCGGAACTTGTTGCCAAGGCGTGCACAATGGAAAAGGACGCAGGCGTGTTCGCGAAGTTTTCGGGTTATTTCCAGGCGTTTTCCTGTCTGGAAAAGACGATTCAGTCGGCGTTGGAAGCGAAACGCGACCAGGATGCGTTGTTTAGACTTTTCGGTACGAACTACGACTCATTGACCAGCCTCCTCAATCGACTGACACGCAATCCGTCTCTCGCCGAGACCCCATTGGATTCGACGGTTGCGATCCCGGTTCAAGGTGTCGAGGACCCTGTCGATCGATACATCATCGCGTTGTGTGCCCGCCAGATGATCAACCAATTGCGCACCGCGACCCGTCGCCTTGATTTTTGGGAACAATACAAAACAGAAGTGCGAGATTTGGACGAATTGATGGCCAAGGCACAATTATCCCGCGACAGTATCCGCATGGACGGAGACAACGAGATGCCGGCATTCCTGGAATGGTTTGAACGCTGGTTTCTCAAACGAGCGACTCCGATGGAGTCGTCATCGTGATCGACATTTGCGCCGCTCGTGAGTTGCTCGACTTTGGAAAACGCATCGGTCCTGGCGAGCAATCAGAATCGCAGTTGGAAGGCGCGGTTGCTGCATTCAACATGCTGCAGAAGCACGACGTTGCCTACGTTGCTGACGAGGTCGGGATGGGAAAGACCTATGTGGCGTTGGGAGTACTTTCCCTGGTCAGACATTTTCACCCGCTGTCTCGCATCTTGGTACTTGCCCCAAGCGGCAATCTACAAATCAAGTGGCGCAACGAATACCGAAACTTTGTGCGCTACATGGTTAAATTTCCCGATCTTCGTGTCAAAAGCTTGGACGATCGGCCCGCCCAACGTCTGGTCTCTTGCGAGAACCTGATGAGCCTTGTCGAGGCCACATCGACGGAAAGCCGATGCGATTTTTTCGCGCGCATCACCAGCTTCAGCTTTCCTCTGCCCAAACAATCTGAATCGTGGGCTCTCTTGCGGGATCGTTTCTTGCAATACCTGCCGTGGATCGATCCCGAGATCTTCCACTTGCACAACAAGGAGGCGTTCAAGGACAACTTCGCTCGTGCAGTGTGCTGTGCTCTTCCTCCTTTCGACCTCGTCATCGTGGACGAAGCCCATCGATTAAAGCATGGCTTTTCCAATAACGTCTCCTCGCGAAACCGAGTTCTGGGAATGGCGTTCGGGCACCCATCGGTTGTGGTCAATCGGGATACGTTCCGGGAATACGGCGTACGTGCCCGCAAGGTCTTGTTCCTCTCGGCCACCCCTGTCGAAGATAGCTATCAACAATTGTGGAACCAATTGGATGTCTTCGGGAAGGCCGGGGCGTTTGCGCGACTAAATGACCCCGATGCCGATGAGGAAACAAAACGTGACACAGCCAGGCAGTTCCTGATTCGCCGGGTTACGAACCTTGTCTCGCACGATAGGACCTATACGAAGAACCAATACCGCCGTGAATGGCGGCGCGGCGGGGTCGACAACCACGACGAACCCATCCGAGTTACCGATCCCAAAAAGCGGCTGGTCATGGCGCTGGTTCAGAAAAAAGTCAGCGAACTGATCAACAGCGACCGATTCGGCGCGTCCTTCCAAATCGGAATGTTGGCATCGTTCGAAAGCCTTTTCCAAACAGCCGGCGTCAAACGGGGTGATCCAGAAGTTCCAACCTTTGACGACGCTGATCAAACCGATAACGCGGTCGAACGCGATGGCATCGACGTCTTGGAGATTGATCGACTGGCACAAAGCTACCGAAGATTATTCGGACGGGAATTGCCTCATCCCAAGATGGATGCGTTGGTGGATCGGCTGGCGACAACATGGTGCACCGGGCGAAAGGCTTTGATATTTGTGCGTCGTATCGGTTCTGTCTGGGAGCTCAAACGAAAACTGGACGCTGCTTACGACGAATGGCTACGGGGTGAGCTGGCCAGACGACTGCCCGCACCGATCAGCCGAGAAGTATCGGACGAGTTCGCAAAATACCGGGATTACAAGTCCAACAACATCAACAAGTCCTTCAACATTAAATTAGCCACGGAGAACGAGGGTGAATTTATCGACGGTGAGGATGAAAACGATCGCTCGCCGGACGATAGAAACGAAGGAGGTGACGACACGTTCTTCGCGTGGTTCTTCCGTGGCGACGGGCCCGACGGAATAGTCAGCGGTGCGACGTTGCAGCGGCGTTTCACCGCAGGAGGGGCAACGTTGTCGACGTTTTTCAGAGACAACCACGTCATGGGGCTTTTGAAGGCGCGCCCCGGCACCGTGATGGCGAAACTTTGCGCCCAAGTGGGCATGGACGAGATTTCCATTCGCGATCAATTGACGCAGCGGTCAACGCGGTATCTGGGGCAATCCGTGAAATTCAATCGCGGCAACCGGTTCGACGCGGCACAGGCGGCCGCCATTGAGCTATTGAAAGATCAAGGACCGAATCATTCGTTACACAAAAAGGCGGATCTGATTTGGCGTTCTTACTACGAGGCGCTGCGC
>JAYUPZ010000638.1:0-5603 GCA_043759805.1 Myxococcales bacterium
CCCCGGGGTCCCTTTGCCCATCGCGCCCTTGTGTGCAATCGCGGTCGTGTTCCAAAACGCCTCGGCCATTCCACGCAGGATCGGATCGCTTGACTGCTCGGCCGCAAGATTGCTGCCGCCCTCGATACGAGAGGACACCTTGTTCAAAGCCTCGATAAGGTTCGACAAGTCGCCGCCAACCTGTGCTACCATTCCGTCTGCGTTGAGGGTGAGCGTGGGGATGAGATGAACGGCGTAGATCGAGCCGAAGTTGGCTGGCGCAAGTCGCCCGTTCCACTGTTGCAATCCCTGCTGATGCATGCGCACACCGTCAATGCCGGCGCCCACGCGAAGCTGAAAGGTATTCGACATCTCCCAGGTTCGGGTTCGCTGACCTGAGGTTTGGTTTCCGGTTACGGTGACCGCGACTCTCACCATTTCACCGGGCTTGAAACCCATGATGGCGCGTGTTTCCAGCTTTCGATCGTCGTCTGAAAGTTGAGGTTCCTCGTCCTTTTCCTTGCAGCCAAAAAGCAAGCAACCGATGAAGCCCAACACGCCACCCATTCGTAGAAGCGAAGTCACTCTCAGATGCTACTCCGTTCCCAGCATGGCGAGCAAACCTGCCTCGTCGATGACGCGAACATTATTCTTCTTCGCCGCTTCAAGCTTGGTTTTCCCGACGTCGTCTCCGGCAACCAGAAGATTCGTCGACTTGCCGACCGATCCGGTGAAGGTTCCACCCGCCGCCTCGATGAGGCGTTGAAATTCGGAACGTGGTTTGGAAAGTGAACCCGTGACGCAAACCCGCAGTCCCGAAAGGAGCCCCGATGCGACGCTTGCCACGGGCTCGATGGGTGTCACGCCGCGCGCACGCAGGCGGGCGATCAAAGCAACATGGCGCGGGTCTACGAACCAGGCGGCGAAAGCGTCCGCGATGACGGGCCCGATGCCGTCAATGGTGCCGACATGGGCGCGACGCTCTATCGGGGTCATGTCTGCCAGGTGCGAAAGTGAGCCAAAGGCGGCGGCGATGGCGCGTGCCGCGACCGTCCCGACGTGGGGAATCCCGAGACCGATTAGCAAACGAGACAACGTGGCGCTCTGGCGCGATCGCTCGATGCCCGCGATCAGATTCTCTGCGGATTTTTTCGCCATTCGTTCAACCCGGGGCGTATCGGCAGGTGCGTCGTGGGGCGGCACCAGCATCGCGACGGTGAGCCGAAACAGATCGGCTGCATCGTGTACGAGGCCCTTGCGCACAAGCTCCTCGGCCAGGGATTCACCCAGCCCTTCCATTTCCATCGCGCCTCGATGGGCAAAAAATCCAACCGCGCGAACCCGTTGTTCCAGGCAATCGCGATTGCAGCAACGCAGGGCAACTTCGCCCACTTCGCGGACCAGGGTCGACCGACAAGAAGGGCACACCGTGGGGGGCGCAATCGGTTGCGCGAATCCCGGCCGTTCGGACAGTACGACCTCAATGACCTGCGGAATGATCTCGCCTGCCTTTTCGATAATAACCGTATCACCGATGCGCAGATCCAGTCGCGCAACCTCGTCCCAGTTGTGAACCGACGCCCGCTTGACGGTGGTGCCAGAAACCTCAACGGGTGTAAGCAAGGCGACCGGCGTGACGGCACCGGTGCGGCCAACGTTGATCTCGATGCCTTCGACCTGCGTGCGCACTTGTTCGGCCGGAAACTTGAAGGCAACCGCCCAGCGCGGAAACTTCGCCGTGCTGCCGAGCAAACGCCGTTGCGCAAAATGATCCAGCTTGATGACAAGACCATCGGCTTCGTAGCGCAGTTGTCGGCGGCGTTGCGCCCAGCTTGCAACCGATTGTTCGAGGGCATGCGAGCCGACCATAAGGGTCAATTCGTCGCCGACGTTGAAAGTGGGCAATCCCAGGTTGCCCAGCCAGCGAATGGCGTCGCTGTGGCGCGTGAAGCGCGCTTCGCCGTCAAGCAGTTCGTAGAGCAAGGCGCGCAGCGGACGACGGGCACATTCACGCGAGGAAAGCAGTTTTAGCGAGCCACCGGCGGCATTGCGCGCATTTTTCCAGGGCTCGTCGCCGGCATCGCGCTTGTCCTCGTTTGCGCGTTCAAAATCGGCTTTGTCGATGTAGACCTCACCGCGCACCGTGAAGGATTCTGTTTCGGTCAACACGAGCGGTATGGATCGCAGGGTGCGTAGGTTCGTGGTGATGTCCTCGCCGATGCGGCCATCTCCGCGCGTCGCGCCGAGCACAAGATGACCTTTGTCGTAGATCAACTCGATGCCAATGCCATCCACCTTGGGTTCGACGCCATAGACGGCGGGGGTCGTGGTCCCTTCACCCTGCAGTCCCCGTTCAACGCGATCGCAAAACGCTGTCAGATCACCGGCGTTGTAGGTGTTGTCAAGCGACAACATGGGGATCGTTCGCTCGATCTTGGAAAAAGCGGATAGCGGTTGTGGCGCCACACGCTGGGTGGGCGATTGCGGATCGCGCAGCTCGGTGTGTTGCGTTTCAAGTTCGCGCAGCTCGCGCATCAGCCGGTCGTATTGCTGATCTGAAATGCTGGGAGCGTTGTCGATGTGATAGCGGCGATCGTGTTCGTGCAACTCGGCAATGAGTGCGCGATACCGCTCGGTATCGGGAGTAGGGCGCGCAGATTCGGGCATTGTGCTACGGATTGCGAGGGGTGACTGCTGCCTTGCCGGTGGCGCACCCTGCCACGATGGGCACCGGAAAGCTGCGGCCGGAAAAGTAGAGGTCGATGGCCGATCGGACATCGTTGAAAATACCCTGCAGGACCTCACCTGTGCCTGCTATCTCCTTCCAGCGCCGCAGAGGACCCGACTCGATGATGGGGGCGAAAAAGAACTCACGGGCACCGCGAAACAACAGGTCCCAATTTTCCGTTGTGATCTCGACCGTTTGTAGCCCGGCGCGTTCAAGGCCCGCCGCGAGGGCTTCGCCGTCGGGGAAGCGTGCTTCGTATTGCTCAAGTGCCACCAGCGCCGGGACATCCCATCGCGTGACAAGCACCTCGCGGAAGATTTCGAGAAACGCCGACCACGTGCCCCGCAAGGGTGCCGACACGGCCAGTTGTCCCCCGGGCTTCAGTACGCGGACGAGCTCCTCAATCGTGGCATCGAGTGAGTCAAGCGCGTCGCATTCAAGGGTGGCGAGCACAAGATCAAAGGTGTGTTCCGCAAAAGGTAGCTTTTGGTTTGGATCGTGTTGACGGTGAAAGACTTTGCGACCGGGGTGGGTTTCCGTCAGACGTTCCTTGCCCATGTCCAGCAACGCCGACGAAACGTCCGCGGTAATGAGGCGAGCGTTGGGCGAAAGATTGTCGAGGATTTCACCGGTCAATGCCCCGGCTCCCGATCCGAGATGCAGGACCTGCGCGTCGTCCCGGAGTGTCCGTAGAGGCTCGACGACGGTGGCGATCATCATCTGCTCGAGACGCCGCAAGACGAGTGGATGCACCTCAAGATCGAAAATCCGCGCCAGTCGATCTTCTTTTCCGCGCAAGGGGCGACGGGCAATGGGCGACTCGAAGGCGGGCACGACGGACAAAATTATAGGCGGAATCGGGCCGGCAGGGGCAAGGTTGTTCGTCGTTGTTGCCCGCGGGGTCGACCCCGGGGTACCCTCGCACAGCTGATGCGCCGTCCCCGAACGCTTGCCCCCTGCCTGTTGGCTGGCTTTCTATTAATGTTGCTGACAAACACAGCACTCGGCCAGGCCGGGATCGTCATCGATTCGAGCGGGATGGAAGATCCCGCGAACGATCCGGCGGAACCTGGTGAAGATGCCCTTCCTCCACGGGATGCGGCCAAACAAGTTCCCTGCCTTGACGATCTTTCCGAAGATGGCGATCCCCGCAAGGGCGTGCAGTTAAGATCCTTTTTGAAACACCACCGCCTCGAACTGTCGGCCCTCGGGGGTCTTTATGCCTCCGATGCACTGTCCTCAAGCTACACGGCGGGTGGTGCGCTCGCGTTTTATCCAGCGGAGGATTTTGGACTCGAGCTTCTCGTCACCCACGCGCCCGTCAACTTCAAGCTGCAAGATCCCTATCAAGCCTTCGATGGTTCGGTCCGCTTCAACAACGGCTCGGCGAATCAGGCGATTGTTTCAATGTTGTTTTCGCCCTTTCACGCGAAGTTCAAGCTGAGTGAGACGTGGATCGTACCCGGCGATTTCTTCCTCATCGGGGGCGCTGGTCGTACGTTTCACGAATCGGTTCAGGGGGTGACCTTTGCCGCGGGCTTTGGTTTGAAGATTTACTTGTGGAAGTACATCAGCCTGCGCATCGATGTGCGCGACTACATCTTGCCGCAAGAGGTTCTGGGTCAGGGTCATGTCACCAACAATCTCGCCGTCACGGGAGGGTTTTCCGGATGGCTTTTTTGAAGATAGGAGCGGCCCTGCTCCTCGCCGTCGCAAGCGTGTCACCGCGTATTGGTTTCGCGCAAACGACCGATGTGGGGGCGTGCATCGATGAGGATATTCGAGCCGATCTCGATGCCAAGCGTCGCAAGCGGTTTGTGAAGACGCGGTTGTATCAAAAAACAAACCGCCACGAACTATCCCTGCGCGGTGGGTATTTTGTCTCCGATGTTTTTGACGGGTCCCCGATCGTTTCCGCGGCTTACGCCTACCACCTGACCGAGAACTTTGCGGTTGAGGCGGCGGGTGCCTTCACACGGGTTTCCACCGGAGCGGCATCGGAACTTGAACGCCTGTACGACGTCTTGCCCGCCGACACCGATACCATCTTGTTTTCAACGAATCTCGTGTTTTCGCCTGTCTACGCCAAGTTCCAGGTGGGGGGTGATGTCGTACGATTCGACCTTCAGTTCACGGCCGGGGCCGGCGTCGTCGACTCGAAGATCTCAAGCGGTGTTGCCGGCAATGCGGGCATCGGGTTTGTGTTCTGGGGCGGACGGGCCGTGGCGATGCGTCTTGATTTTCGCAACTATGTCCATCGACAGGAACTGCTGGCGCAAAAAGAGTGGGTCAATGATCTTGTTGCGACCATTGGTTTCAGTACCTTCTTGCCGTTTTCGGAGTGATTTTCGAGGAGCCCCCATGCGCCACTATTTCCTCCGCTGTTCTCTTCTATTCGCCACACTCGCGTTCGCGAACCCATCGCTGCACCATCCGCTTGACGTTGCATCGGCGCACGCCAAACCGAAAAAGCGGTCCGGGGTGCGCAAGGGCGTTCGGGTTACGCCTTCCTCGGAAGCGAACGATGCTGCCGAGGTTGCCGACCCTACCGCGGCGCCTGCGGTAGCACCGACGGTGACAATCGTGGCACCGCTGCCGTCACCGGCTCCTGCCTCGGAGGCCGCGCCTGAACCCGTCGTCGCACCCGCAGAAACGGCAGCGCCTGTCGTGGATGAAGCGGCGGCGGCGGACCAAAAACTGCGCGACGATCATCAGTCCACCGTGGAACAGTTGCGAGCCCGCTACGATGAGCTGCGAGACGCGGTGTTTCGTTCCCGGGCACGCCGCGAGACGCTCGAAAAGGCGCTGTTTTCGACCAAATTCTTGGCCACCATTGCCTGGGATGCCAACCGGAATTTCTCACTCGACAAGGCCGAGCTTCGCCTTGATGGCACCC
>JAYUPZ010000639.1:0-11923 GCA_043759805.1 Myxococcales bacterium
TCTTCTGGGAAGAGAATGTCACCGCGTTCTCGTCCAAGGACAATAGCTTCCTCGAAAATAGGGAAGGCAGGGCCGTCCACATCACGCCCGACGATGACAGAAATACGACCCCAGTAGCCGGGGTTCGGTGTTCCGATGATTTCCGTGCCGTCCTCGAGTGGCATGGGCTCGGAAATCACGTCGAAACGCAGTAGTTCCTGTCCGATTCTGAAGATGTGGCCGGAATCGAGCGCTTCTTCCTGTGTGAGACGGAAGAACACGCCGTTGAGACTTTTGAGATCTCGAACCGTCAACCCGTTGTCGTCCAGCTGAAACTCAGCGTGGCGTGGGGACAGGTAGGGGTCCGCATCAAAGAGTGATCCCTGCCCGCGGCCAATCAGGTTTTCCCCCTCTACCAGTGGGTGTGTTCCGCCCTCAGTCCCATCGGGACGAATCAACGTCAGGTGCCCATGGTGGGCCGGCGCCTTGGCCACTTGTTGTTGTGGCGGGGCCATGTACATGGTCCGTGGTACGCTTCCGGAAGACTCTCCCGATGCGAACCCGGGCGTCGGAGCGATCGCCGGTGACGATTGCGCGCCCTTGAGACGGAACCCACATTTCCCGCAGAACGTATTGTTCGCCTTGATGCCGTTTCCGCATTTGGGACAGGCTGATTCCCCAGCCGCTGCTATCGGTGCTGCGACAGGTGCCGCGATGCTTGGGCGAATGGGCGCAGGCGCGGCGGCTACAGGGGCCACGGCAGTGTGTGGGCGACTCACCGGTGCAGGTGTCGCCTCGCCGGCCGGTACTTTTGCGAGCGCAATTGCCGCCAATTTCGAGCCGGTAGCTACCGCGACAGGCGGCGCGGTGCTGGCGGTTCCGATCGACGCGCTGGGCATTGCCACCGGGGCGAGTGCGGGCGCGCTCACGACTGGCGCTGCTGCTCGCTCAAGCTTTGCTCCGCATCCAAGGCAGAACTTGTAGTGGTCCTGGTTGTCTTTTCCACACCTCGTACAAGCGATCACAGCGTTGCCTCCAACCCGAATCTATAGACTTTGACCTTCATAGCGATAATCATGATTACGAAACCTCGATGCGCAGCAGTTGCTGCCCCAAGAAAACATAGTCGCCATTGAACAGTGGCAGCTCTGCTTCGATGCGGACAAACGTCCCATTCTTCGAGCCGCAATCAACCAATTGGAAGTTGCCTTCGTGGTCAACTCGCACCTCTGCATGGTTTCCCGAGATGAACGGATCGTCTGGAAAATTCACGTCGCAGTTTTCTCGGCCGATCGTGATGACCTCGCTGCGGGCTCGATAAATGAGGCCGATGTCGCCGCCGCGCAAAATTTGAATCAGCTTCATTTTCGATTCGCGCCGCGGGCTTGAATAGAAATAAGTCCCTTCCGCGTCGGGTTGTGGACCGAGTTCCGGAGGTACGGCCTCAATTTGTAAGAGCTGTTCTCCCACCAAGAAGACAGATCCGGATTGCAACGCCGCGGGTTGTTTTATCCGCGTGAACACCCCATTGACGGAGCCTTCGTCGCGTACATGGAGCTTGCCCCCTACGTAGTAGAAGTTGGCGTGTCGCGGTGACACAAGCGGATCTGCGTCAAACAAGATTGCGCCTTCTTCGCGCCCGGCGATGTGTTCGGTACCGTTCAGCTGGTACGAAACACCGTCGCCTTGATCGCCGCGTACCAGGATCAGCTTGGCCCGTCCCGGGAGCTGTCCCGCCGAGAAAAACATGGTTTTCCCCCCACCTCGTGCGGGCGCATCATCCTCTTGCCGGGCGCCACATCCGCCGCAGAATTTGTCGGTCGCGGGCATCACGTGACTGCAAGTTGCACAGGTTCGCATATCGCTCGGCGTCCTTTCCCCCTTGACCCCAAGGGGGGCGACATTGGCGGGTCCGGTCGCGCCAGTCGAAGTGGATAACATCGCACCCAGTTCAGTGCCACACAACGAACAGGCCAGGGCGCCAAGGTCGATCAGGGCGTCACAGGCGGGGCAAACCAAACCAATGGACATTCTGCCACGATTTTGCAGGGTTATGCCCGCGTGTCAATGGTCAGGATCGGGATTCGGATTCCAGGGTGGGCCGCAACAATTCGGGGTCGAGCGCCTGATCTATTTGTCAGACGTGGTTTCGCAACGCCTATGGCTATTCTTTGCAGCGGGTCCGCAGAAAATCGCGAACTGCCTGTCGTACGTTTTCGGGCATCCCGACGGCAAAGGTCTCGCGCGTCAAATCCGGGGTCTTCCGGTAGCTGTCAAAGTAACGTACACATTCGGGACATGCCCCGAGGTGTCGCTCGAAGTGTTCTCGATCCGCATCCGGCAGACAACCTTCGAGGTAGTCCACCGAAAATTCGCCGATTTTCCGACAAGGGATCATGCCACTTGTCTTGTTACACTCGTCTGACACTTGTTTATTAATACCCTATTGGCAGGTTTTTCGGGAGAATACCCGCGGGTTTTCCGCAACCGAACCCAACTCAAACCGACACTCTTTCGTGGAATCCGTCACTCTTCGTCCGCAAATTTTGGATGCTCCGTTACCTGCATTGGATTCCAAGAAAGCTACATCATCCGACCTGGATGACCACTCGCGGTGCACGTTCAGTGTGTCTTCCAGCAGGGACTCGCAGCGAACGAACCCGCCGATCGTAAAACGCCGCGCCTCCGTCACAAAGGAATCGATTTTCCCAATTCGGAGCGGACCCGAGGTGACGAAGCGGGGCTGCTTGCCCGAGGTTTCGCTTCGGTCGACCCTGCGGTGGCTCACCAGATTTGGTCGGTACCCCCAGGGGCGAATTGGAGGCGAGGGTGCGCCCGTTGATTGGGACAAAGGTTCAACTCCGGGTCGAGAGCGGGCGAGTGTACCTTGTCGTATTGACAAAAGGGGCGGTTTCGCGCCAAACACTCGGGCAGTGTTGTCCGAATTCACACGGCGGTTTGACGGTAAAACGAGGCCATTCGCCGATGGAAAATCGAAACGTGGTGCCCAACCGAACGATCCCGGCCGTGAGTGATAACACCGATACGACCGTCCGATTGGCACTGCCGACAATCTCGTTGTTGCGGGGCAAGGTCTCCCGCGCAACTGCCGATTGTTCAAGGGCTAGTTTGCCGTTGCTGGCTCAATGGCCACACGCGGCAACTGTATCGATCCCCCCCTTTGGTGATATTTCGCTGCGTTTAAAGGAATTTGTTGGGGATCTGCAGTTCTTACCGGGTAACGACGCATTTGAGGTCGGAAGAGATCTGCTCCCTCTCGGCGGCAGCGTCTGGATCAAGAAGAAATTTGCCTCGCAATTGCTTGGACGATTGCTTGGTGAAAGTGAGTTTGAACCAATTGCCGAAAAGCCGTCGGCGGGGCAACTCGGATTGTTATCTGCACTACTTTGGCGCGTGTTGCAGCGGTTGGGGGTTCGCACGGATGTGGGTGGTACGGATTCGGTGCCAAAGGGCAAAATGGGCGTTTTTCAAGTCGAAATGGACCTCGCAGCCGACTCTGAAAGTACGATTCGAGGTGAGGTAACCCTCGGCATCGATACGAGTTGCTCTCGATCGTTTGGCATCGCAGGCGCAGGCGGCGCCAGAACGCTTGCGAACCATCTCGAACGTATTCCTATCGTGGCCGCAATCGAGCTCGCCACGGTGGCTTTCTCTGTCCACGAGGTGGATCGACTTCGCGAGGGTGATGTCGTTGTTTTTTCTGCTCACGTCCATCCCGGGCGCCTCGAACGTGTTGGAGAGATGGAAGGTCGGATCCGCATTGGCGTGTTCGTCGCGGATTGTTTCCTCCACAAAAACGGAGATGTCGTCTTACGAAATGCATTTCGCACCGACACCCCGCCCGCCGAATTAACCCGTCCTTATAGGAAATCCCGTATGACCGACACGACATCTACCAACAACGAGAAAACCACCGCGATCCTCGCCCATGCGCCGATTCCGCTCACGGTTGAGGTGGGGAGGGTGTCCTTGACCGGCGCAGACATTGCCGGCTTGTGTAACGGTTCTATCCTACAACTGGGCCGTCGCATCGACAGTCCGGTGGACTTGACCGTCGGGGATAGGTTGATCGGGCGCGGTGTTCTGGTCGACGTCGAGGGCGAACTCGGTGTTCGCGTGATTGAGCGGATCGGCTGATCAGATTGCGAGTCGATCGTCGAGTCCGGCTTCAGCACGCTCGCGCAACCGTTCAAATACACCGGCCGTGTGTTTCCAGGTCGGTGCCGTCGCCATTGCGTCTTTGACGATGGCTGTCCACGATTCGCGGTCGCGGTGCAACGAAGCCGTTCGTACGATGGAGTTCGCGATGGCGGAAGCGCTGTCTTCGGGGAACAAGATTGCATTTCCCGTGCAAGAAAAAGCATCCACATCGATGAGGTGTCCACCTGCCACGCCCTCCGCCGATGCAATCGGAATGGATCCATAGCGCAGACTCAGCCCCGCCGAACGAGCTGCTTGTTCGTGGGTCGCTGAAACGATGACGGCATCGACGGCGGCAAGCAACAACCGTTGTTGCTCCCACTCTTTGATCGGCGTCGAGTCGGGTTCAGGGTGAAGCAATGCAACCTTGGAGGGGTTTTCAATAGCGAGGACGCGAATGCGTTCGATGAGGCGTCGATCGCCTCCAGTGGTTGTCGCGACAATCGCAACGTCGCCGCGAAGGGCGGTTACAAGAGCGTCCACAACGGCCTCTCCGCCCATTTCGAGGCGAAGATCTGCCACGGTGAGAAGCAACGTTTGCGAATCAAGCGCAAGGCCGAGTCGACGCTCGACGGCTTTTCGGCATACCAATTTTCCCGCGAGGTCTGCACTTGAGAAGTGGGCCGGCAATGCGGCATCTGTTGCCGGATCGTGCGGTGGATCGTCGGCGCCACCGCGGAACGCAACAATGGGTTCATCGGATGCGCGACCCGAAATGGCAGGGTCCTTTTCGAGCCGAGCGGCTGCAGCGGGACCGGGTACCAGGATGGCATTCGCTGCTGCCGCCCCGACACTCGCTCGATTCGGGTCCTGAACTCGGCCCTCGGGAAGGACGAAAAATTTTGCGTTTGATTGCGTACCGGCAAGGGCGCCGGCTGCACCTTCTCCCCACGCAATCACGGCGTCGGGCGAGAGCAACGGGTCCGAGGCAATGCCTTCGATGGCAGCTTCCA
The DNA here is from genome assembly GCA_043759805.1 of Myxococcales bacterium. Classification (GTDB taxonomy): domain Bacteria; phylum Myxococcota_A; class Polyangia; order Fen-1088; family Fen-1088; genus JAWXBF01. The sequence continues at coordinate 5,154 of JAYUPZ010000639.1, forward strand.
GCCAAACCGAAGGCTCTATCGCCGTGTTATCCGGAATCGAAACAACCGTGAGCATCGGGTCCGATGAGCCGGACTGACCTTCAAAAAAGCCGAGATCGTAGGCGGCTCCGTGTACGTTCACCGTCACCTTGCGAAGGCGTCGCGCAAGTCCAGGGACGCGACCGGCCGCTTCTCCTGTCGCCACGGTCAACAAACGAACGGTGTGGTCGAGCGATATCAACCCTCGACCGAGGGCCCACAGCGCCCTGGCGTTTTCCGATTCGGAAGGGCGGGCTGCTGCATCACTTAGAAGGAGGTATTTCGACACGTAGACGCACCTTGGCAGGGCGCCGCCGTTTCGGCAAGCACCCTGCTTCTAGGCAAGCAGAGAAGGACGACGAACCTTTCGGCTCACCGTTCTTACTCCTCAGCGGCGCCGCGAACGTCCTCGTCACCCGGGAGGTCGTTCACCGACGGGTACTTCATGATCTCACGCCGAGAGATCTTCCAGGCCTTTTGCACGATCCAGGACAGCGACCGGTCCTGGCGCGTTGCCTCTTCCTGGATCTCTTTCAACATTTCTTCGGGGAAGTAGAGACTCTGTTTACGCTTATCAGAACCGGCCATGAAGTCCTCGGCGGAAGGGGGTTTTCTCGTACTATAACCCACATTTACGCATTGCTCGTAAATTTAGTCAAGGCGCGTTGGGCGATGGTTTTGGCGTGACGGTTGCGATGCGAGGCGCTAAATTGTTTTGGCCGCACGTGAGTCAACGTTTTCGTGTTGACGGGTCCCTCGTGATGGCTTCGTATAGATAACGACCCAACGACCCCCTCTAATCCCCAGAAACAACGCGAGGGTGACCATGACCGACGCAAACAAGCTCAAGAAAAAGGACTTGACCCGATTCAAGGAAATACTCCTGGAACGGCGCAAGGAAATTGTACGCAACGCGCAGCGCACCTTGAACGAGGACATGACACTCGATTCGGACGACTTGCCGGACGAAATGGACCTTGCGTCCACCGAGTACCTGCATGCATTTACGTTCCGCCTGCGAGGCCGCGAAAAAACCTATCTTGCCAAAATCGACAAGGCGCTCGAACGCATCGAGAATGGTAGTTTCGGTATTTGCGAGGAATGCTCTGAAACCATCTCTCCCAAACGCCTCGAAGCTCGCTTGGAGACGACCTTGTGCATTCGTTGCAAGGAAGATCAAGAACGCGAGGAAAAGGCCTACGGCTGAGGTTGTGGTTCGATTGATAGCGTCCGTCCTGCTGATATTTTTCGGCGGGATCGGCTGTTTCGGTACGACTATCGAGGACGGATCGTCTATCTCGGTTGGCACCCATTCCGCCGGGGGATTGTGGCGTGGTTCGCGGATTCCGTTCGACGGAGTGGGATATTCGGTTCCCCTCGCCTGGAGGGGGCGAGGTGCGAACTACGCAACGGTGGAGATGGCAAATGCTTTGAGCAATGCATTCGCCAACGTGAATCGCCTGTTTGCGGGAAGCAAGGCAACACTGGGCGATGTGTCGCGAATCGCCGGCGGCAGTTCGGTCGAACACAAATCGCATCACAACGGCAGAGACGCCGACGTGTTTTTCTACGTTGTCGACGAAAAGGGACGCCCCTTTCGCAACGAAAAGGCAATGTTGACCTTCGGTCCGGACGGATGGGCAAAAGCGTGGTCGCCGCCCAAAGGCGTGAAGCCACCCTTGGCTGCCGTCCCGCGGGTTCGCTTCGATCGTCGTAGGAACTGGGCTCTCGTGCGCGCGCTGCTCACCGGTCCGGGAGCCGAGGTTCAATGGATTTTCATCCACCGCGATCTGCGCGCTGAGTTGCTAGCGCAAGCCGAACGCGAGGGAGAAGCTCCCGATCTTGTCCTTCGCGCGAGCGCGCTCCTGCACCAGCCTGGTGATTCAGCCCCGCACGATGATCACTTCCACGTTCGCGTGTACTGCGATCCGTCTGACCGTGCGCACGGATGCGACGATCGAGGCCCGCTCCGGTGGCTAAAGAAATACTGGAAGTACATGCCGCCCGGTGGCGCTCCCGCAGATGCGGATGAGCCCGGCGAGCGGGTCGCACTCCTCCGCTAACGGCCGACTCAGGCGCCTTCGTCCTCGCTGCAACGGCATTCGTCGTACGGCGGAGATTCGCAGGTCGCGAGAATTAGGCAGTACTGAACGGATTGTTAGTTGTTTTTCTGTTGAGAATATTCGTTTGAATAGAATACATTCGCTATCTTCTTATGAAACGACTCAATGCAACCGCTGCCGCAGAGATGCTTCCGCGGCCGATGCGCCCTAAAAAGGCGGCGTTGCTCGACGAGAGCGAGTTGCACGAGATCGAGGTGTCCTGGCCGAGTGGCCTGACTTCCCGGCAAATCGTCGATTTGTTTGAAGCGCGTGGCGTTCCGTTTTCAGAAGCCACCCTGCGCAAGTACGTGCAACTCGGCCTTCTGCCGCGATCCGTTCGCGTGGGGCGCAAGGGCAAGCATCGTGGATCGTGTGGCCTCTATCCGGCCGGCGTGATCCGTCGCGTGAACCTCGTGCGCCAGATGATGGCCGAGGACCACACGATTGAAGAGATTCAGAAGTCGTTCGCCAAGTTCCGCGACGACATAAACCACATCGAGACCGGAGTGCGAGAGCTCATTGCCAATCTTGAGCGTGAGGCAAAGGGCCACGGAACTGAGAAACGTAATGAACTAGAGAGCGAAATAGAGGATGCCCGGAAGGTGGCGGCGGAGTTGGTCCGTCGGATTGCCGGGCTCGAGCGCCGTCTGTCAACGCCGGCTGATGAAGCCGGTCCCGCCGTCGGGGGCGGGAGTGATTTGTTCTGAGCGGCGCCTGACCCGCCGCATTTAATCGACAAGGTACAACGACAATGGCGAACGAAAACCAGGTGGAAAATCGAGAAGTGGTCGAGGGTGTCAACGAGCGCACGGTGACCGGTGCGGATGGTGTCGTGCACCTCAAGGTGTTGACGATGCCGGATGAGGAAAATGCTCAACCCGAGGTCGCTCGACTTCGGCGTCGGGTCAAGGCGGACAAGGATGGACGCTTTCGATCGCGCACAATTGCCCGTCGCTATCTAACCAAAGAAGAGAAGATGCTTGCGGAGACGTTGACCTATCCAGCGGAAGTGGAGCGTCCGGGGACTCGCGAAGAATGCAAGACGATGCCTCGACCCTGTCCATTCGTGAGCTGCTCGCATCATCTATACCTGGACGTGAACCAGGAGAGTGGTGCAATCAAACTGAACTTCCCACACCTTGAGGTTTGGGAAATGGGAGAGACCTGCGCGCTCGATGTTGCGGACCGTGGCGGAACGACGCTTGAAGAGGTGGGCGCGATTCTGAATCTCACACGCGAACGCATACGCCAAGTCGAGGTTCGCGGTCTGACCAAGATCCGAACAACACGTGGTCGCGATCTCGATTATCCAGGCTAGTTCTCCGGCGGCGAAAGCCGTGGCAAGACATCACGGCATGGGCCATGATGTTGCGCATGGACGAATCTGCCGGACGGCATCCCCTTGATGCGATCGACGAACGCCAGTGCGAGCGGCTGATCGCAGCGGCACTCGAAAGTGGTGGTGACTACACCGACTTGTTTTTCGAGTATCGCAACGGGGGCGACTACAGCCTTGAAGACGGCAAGGTGAAGTCCGTGGGTCGAGGCGTTGTTTTGGGTCTCGGCGTGCGGGTATTGCGGGGCGATGCAACAGGCTACGCCTACACCGAGTCTTTGCAGGAGGACGCGATGCTCCAGGCTGCGCGTACGGCGGGTCAAATCGCCCGAAGTGGTGCGTCGCCCGGACCCATGCCGCTGCATGGAATCGAATTGCCGGATTACTATCCGGTCAAAGAGTCCGTGCTCGAACATTCAGGCGTCGAAAAAATTGAATTGCTCCGTCGAGCAGATCGGGCCGCGCGTTCCTTCGATGCTCGCGTGGTTCGCGTCGAAGTCTATCTAGCCGAAGGCGTGCGTGATGTGCTCGTGGTGAACTCATCGGGAGTCATGGCGCGGGATCATCAGCCGATGGTTCGCTTCATGGTAAGTGCCGTTGTCGAAGCCAATGGCAAGCGCCAGAGCGGTCGATCGGGCGGAGCGGCTCGCAGGGGAATGGAACAATTTGTGGTTCCGGGACAAAGCCCGGAGGAGCACGGTCGAGAGGCTGCCCGCTTGGCGGTTGCAATGCTCGACGCGCGCGAGGCTCCCGCGGGTCCGATGCCGGTTGTGCTTGGCCCGGGTGAATCGGGCATTCTCTTGCACGAAGCGGTTGGCCATGGTCTCGAAGCCGATTTCAACCGCAAGAAGACGTCGAACTATACGGATCAAATTGGCCAGCAGGTTGCATCCGAGCTGTGCACGATCGTCGACGATGGGACGCTGCCAAACGCTCGCGGATCGATCAATGTGGACGACGAGGGGAATCCCGGACGCTGCAACGTGCTGATTGAGAACGGTCGATTGAGCGCATACATGCAAGACCGTATTTCCTCACGCCACTTCAAAACGAGTGCAAGTGGCAACGGTCGACGCGAAAGCTTTCACCACGAGCCCTTGCCCCGCATGACCAACACTTTGATGATGGCGGGCAATGACAATCCCGAGGACATCATTCGGTCCGTAAAACGCGGGGTGTATGCCAAGAATTTCTCTGGCGGACAGGTAAACATTTCCAACGGCGACTTTGTGTTTTCGTTGACGGAGAGTTATCTCATCGAGGACGGAAAGCTCACGGCACCGCTCAAAGGTGTGAACTTGATTGGCAACGGACCCGAGGTGTTGCGAAAGGTCGCCATGGTGGGTTCCGACTTTCAACTTTCGGGCGGCACCTGGACGTGTGGCAAAGACGGTCAGAGCGTTCCGGTTGGGATCGGGACGCCCACCGTCAAGATTTCCGAGATCACCGTCGGGGGGACGCAGAAGTCATGAGCCAACCGAACGCCAGGAGAACCACACCCCTCGTCCCAGACACAGCGGCCTGTCAGCGCGTGGCCGAGGAAATGGTGTCTTATGCACTCGCGGCTGGCGCCGACGGCGCGGAAGTCTTGCTGCGCGAAGGTGCAGAACTTGAAGTCAAAGTTCGCCTCGGCGAAACCGAACTCGTGAAGGAGGCGGGGAGTCGGGGTCTCGGTCTGCGCGTGATCAAAAACAATCGCGTGGCCAACACGCACTCCTCCGATTTTGATCCGGCGGCAATGAAAAAACTGGCTGCTGAAACCGTTCAGCTCGCGGCACTCGCCGAACCGGATGAATTTGCGGCCTTGCCGGAACGCTCGGAAATGGCGCGCAACTATCCCGATCTTGGGCTTTGGGATGACAAGGTGGTGCTCTTTGATGTGCAGATGGCGCTCGACTGGGCGCAGGTTGCAGAGTCTGCGGCGCGTGCTTTCGACAAACGCATCACAAATTCCGATGGCGCGACCTTCGGCCGGGTGATGGGGGCATCGGCGTTCGTTTCTTCGGCGGGGTTCTCGGGATCGACTCGTGGTACCTATGCGTCCGGGGTGGTTCGACCGATCTGCGATGATGCCGACGGGAAGAAACGCAACGGCTACTGGTGGACGGGCAACCGCCATGCACACCTCATCGAAGACGCAGAATCCATCGGGATTGAAGCGGCACGGAGAACGGTGGCGAAGTTGGGGCCACGGAAACTGGCCACGCAGGATTGTCCCGTGATTTTTCCGCCCGAAACCGCCAAACAACTGGTGGGTAAACTGGCCGGCCTCGCGTCGGGCGGGGCGATATGGCGTAAAAGCAGCTACTTCGCGGAACGAGAAGGCACGCAGGTGGCGGCGCCTTCAATTACGCTTATCGACGACCCCTTGATTCCCGCTGCGTCGGGCTCGCGAGCTTTCGACGGTGAAGGTATTGCAACTCGTCCGATTGCGGTCGTCGAGGCCGGGATCCTAAAAACATTTCTCTGTGATACGTATTCTGCGCGAAAACTCGGGCGAAACTCGACCGGGAGCGCGGGGCGTGGCATCGGTGGCGGAGCGTATGTGACGACCTCCAATTTGATTTTGCGCCCCGGCACGATGTCGCCGGAACAAATCGCGGCGCTCGACGGAGCCTTCTTCGTGACCGAATTGATGGGATTCGGTTTCAACGCCGTAACCGGCGACTTCTCTCAGGGAGCGGGCGGTTTTTGGATAGAAAAGGGTGAGAAGGCTTTCCCCGTTTCGGAGGTGACAATTTCGGCGAATTTCGACGATCTCTGGAAGCGCATTGACGCTGTGGGAAGCGATCTCGATACGCGTACTTCCGTTCACGCCCCGACCCTGCGTGTTTCATCAATGACGATTGCCGGGACGTGAGAGGCCCGCCGGTTGCAGCCCCTTCGTGCAACGGAAGTTTTGCGGCGGTCTGATGAGAAGCGATTGACAATTGGTTTGCCGTGGTTAACTATTGCCTCGTGCAAAGTAAGTCGCCTGCCCGCGCAAAGGCTTTCCCCGAAGAGGGCGTGGCCCGCATCCACGCGGGGATCGTTGCGTTGCAGCGTCTGTCGGATGTTTTCTCCCTGCGCCGCGAACAACTCGCCGCCGAGGTTGAACTCACCGATCACCAGTGGAGCGTGCTTGAGGAAATCGCCACGCTGCATTTCATGCCCAGCATGTTTGCGAAGCGCCGTTCAAGTTCGCCAGCTGCCATCTCGAAGACGCTGCGGAATCTCATGGAGCGCGGACTCGTCTCCGTGACCGTCGGCGACAGTGACGGACGTCGACGTTCGTATTCATTGACGGCGGCCGGCGAAAAAACCATGGGCCTTCT
>JAYUPZ010000640.1:0-5598 GCA_043759805.1 Myxococcales bacterium
AGATCGTCCTGCCGCGAGTGGAGTCCAACGATCTGACCGCCGTAGACCTTAACACCGGCATCGAAGAACAGGTGGCCGCGCTCTTGCAGCGAGAACAAGGCGTAAGCGTTTGTGTCGCCCGGATCCTGTGCAATGAGGACGCCGTTGAGGCGGCCCTTGAAAGTGCCCACATAGGCGCCGTAGTGGCTAAAGTTGGCGTTTAGAATGCCCGTGCCACGGGTGAGCGTGAGAAAGAGCGAGCGGAAACCAATAAGGCCACGGGCCGGAATGATGTATTGCAGCCGCGTGCGACCTTCACCGCCGGGCTTCATCTCGGTCATGCGCCCACCACGTCGACCGAGTTCCTCGATAACAGCGCCTGCGTAACTTTCTTCTACGTCGATCCAGGCCTCTTCATAAGGCTCTTCACGAAGGCCGTCCGCGTTGATTTTCACCACGACCTGCGGTTGAGACACGAGAAGCTCGTAACCCTCGCGGCGCATGGTCTCGATAAGAATCGAAAGGTGCAATTCGCCACGCCCAAGCACCTCGAACACGTCGGGCGCCGCCGTTTCGTTGACCCGCAACGCAACGTTGGACTTGAGTTCGCGCAGCAGGCGATCGCGGATGTTGCGCGACGTGATGTACTTGCCTTCCTGGCCTGCGTTGGGTCCGTTGTTAACCATGAATTGCATCTTCACGGTTGGCTCTTCGATATCAAGCAAGGGTAGGACACGGGGATTGGCGATGTCGGTGATGGTCTCGCCGACGGTGAGATCGGACATACCCGAAATTGCACAAATGTCGCCAGCGGCAACCTCGGACAGCTCGAAGCGCTTGAGCGCCTGATAACCGAGCAACTTCGCGACGCGGAATTCCTCCTTGCGGCCATCGCGATGAACCAGCAAGCAGCGCTCGCCGGGCTTCAAGCGTCCGGCAAGAACACGACCGATGCCGACATATCCGAGGAAGTCGTTGTAATCGAGGGTCGTGACCTGCATGCAGAAAGCCGAATCTAGATCGGCCACGGGCGGCGGAACGGCCTCGACGATGAGATCAAGCAGCGGGCCAAGATCCTTCTTTTCGTCACCCAGGTGCTTGATCGCATAGCCTTCACGACCCGAAGCGTAGATGACCGGGAAGTCGAGCTGTGCATCGGTCGCACCGAGGTTCACGAACAAATCAAACGTGGCATTGACGGCGCCATCCGGATCGGCGCCGGCACGATCGATCTTGTTCACGACCAGAATCGGTCGCAAGCCAAGCGCGAGCGCCTTTCGTGTCACGAATCGCGTCTGCGGCATCGGGCCGTCGAAAGCGTCGACAAGCAACAGAACCGAGTCCACCATCTGCAACACACGTTCCACTTCGCCGCCGAAATCGGCGTGTCCGGGTGTGTCGACGATGTTAATGCGGGTACCGTTCCAGGTGATGGCCGTGAACTTGGAGAGGATCGTGATCCCGCGCTCGCGCTCAAGATCATTTGAATCCATTGCGCAGTCTGCGACAACCTCTCCGCGGCGAAACGCTCCGGCCTGGTGCAGAAAGCCATCTACCAACGTGGTCTTGCCGTGGTCGACGTGCGCGATGATGGCGATATTGCGAACATCTTTGCGCTGCGGAACTTTTTCGTTTGATTCGGACATGGTTAAGGGGCGCGGAGAATGCCATGCTCAACCCTACCCGGCAAACATCTCCCGAAAGCGTCACGAGCTTGACGTATTTGTCGGGGGCCCCCACACTCGGATTTCCATGTCATCGCCCGAAACATTCGTTTCCGAACTTGAGGGCAAAAACCAGACGTCCTTCGAGCGTTTAATCCAACAATGGCTGGGTGTTATCGCCGAACAGGATCTTTCTGTAATCGCCCTGGCGAAACTGGAGGCCCGTTTCACGCTGGAAGCTACCGAAGCGGCGGCACTCTGGACCGCCGATACCGAGGGGGTGTCCTACAAAATGGCGCTCGCGGCGCACTGCGGAGCCTGCGCACAGCGCTACACCCTGATCGCGAACCGACTGGCAGAACTGGGGGTCGCAGAGGCCGATTTTGACCCGGTTGCCCTGGGATATTCCCGCCTTTTCGGGTTTTTCCGATCGCTTCAGACCGTGGAGGAACGCTCGGCCGCGGGTCCGCTCACGGCAGGATCTTTCGCGCTCGAACGCTATCGCATTGCAGCAGAACGGGCACGACAGCTCGGTGATCTAGAAACTGCCGCTTTGTTTTCGGAAACCTTGCCGGCCACCGAGATGGAAGCGATTCATTCTAGCCGCGTGGCGTTGCTCGCCCGCGTCAAAAATGAAGAGGCACAGGCCCGCGCCCGACGTGCAGCCTACCGATCGATCGAACTTTTGACGGAATTACACGAAACGGGCCTTGTGAAGAAGTTCCTCAGTCGCTCTTCGCGACGCCCGCCATCGGCCTAGTTCGTCACGTCGACGACCACCACCGTGATGTTGTCGCGTCCACCACGTTGATTGGCCGTGTTGATCAACCGCTGAGCCACCTCGGCAGCATCGCCTGCAAGCAAGTTATCGAGCTCAGCCTCTTCGAGATAGCCGTGTAAACCGTCCGAACACAGCATGAATCTATCCCCCGGCTTCACCTCGATGTCGATCACATCGACCTCGACGAAGTCCTGGTGACCAACGGCACGCGTGATGACGTTTTTTCCCGGCGCATTTTCTGCCTCTTCCGGCGTGATAAGCCCCAATTTCAGGCGAAAATTGATGAGCGTATGATCCTCAGTCAGCTGGGTCGCCGAGCCATCTCGAAACAAGTAAACACGGCTGTCTCCGACCTGCCCGATGAACGCGCTGCCGCCACAAACCAGTGCACACGAAAGCGTGGTCGACATTCCCCGCTGCTGAGGGTCCATCATGCCCATGCCAAAAACCATGTAGCACGCGGACTGCACCGCGTTTTCGATCAGGCGCCGAACAAACTGAGCGTTTTTTTCGCCCGGATCATTTCGGAACGTTTCAAGGGTGGAGGTCCACTTCCGAACCCATGAATGGACAAGTTCAACTGATTCGGCGCTTGCCACTTCCCCCTTCGCGTTGCCACCCACGCCGTCGCAAACCACGTACAACCCCAGGCCGTCGTCGCTCAAAAACGAATCTTCGTTGTTCGCGCGACGCCGTCCAACATCCGATAGCCCGACTGAAATGGCTTTCATAGCTCGTGGCGGCATTGTACTTTCATCGGGAGAAAACTCGAATTTTCTGCACCGTTCGTGGCTGATTTGTGCACCCGGGTTAGTCGGTCGATCCACTGGATCACTTGAGGGACCCCCATCTTTCTGCATCCCGTCGATGCGTCCTCGTTCGACGCCCGGTGTTTTCGTTGAGAGCCCTCTAAATTCGCCGTGTTATAGTTTCCGGCGGTGACGACGGAAGAGGAGGGAGCCGACCTAACACTCCCCTTGAAATTTGGCCGCTATACGCTCGTCGAGCGCATTGCGACCGGTGGCATGGCGGAGGTTTTCAAGGCCAAAATTTTGGCCACCCACGGCTTCGAGAAGCTGCTGGTCATCAAGCGCATCCTCCCCCACCTGGCCGCCGACAAGAACTTCGTTTCGATGTTCATCGACGAGGCCAAGTTAACCGCGCAGTTGACCCATCCCAAAATCGTTCAGGTCACAGACTTCGGCGAAGTCGACCGATCCTACTTCATCGCGCTCGAGTTCATCGATGGATTCGACGCGCTCGCATTGTTGCGAACGTCGGCGCAAAAACAGATCCGGATCCCGATCCCTATCAGCGTGTTCATCGTGATGGAAGTGCTGGACGCGCTCGACTACGCTCACGCCGCGGTCGATCGCGAGGGCAAGGAAATGCGGCTGGTTCACCGCGACATCTCGCCGTCCAACGTATTCATTTCGCACCGGGGCGACGTGAAGCTGGCTGACTTCGGCATTGCCCACGCCTCTGAGCGCGAATCGAAAACACAGGCAGGTACGCTCAAGGGTAAATACGGCTACATGTCGCCCGAGCAAGTGGTTGGCTCGAAGCTCGATGGACGCAGCGACGTTTTTGCCGTTGGAATCGTGCTCGCAGAAATGTTGATGGGACGCCGACTCTTCACGGCACCGACCGATCTCGATGTGCTACTGATGGTCCGCGACGGCCGGCTTGAGCGGCTTGACAAGTACTGCAAGGACATCCCACCCGAACTCGATCGCATCGTGCGAAAATCGCTCAAGAAACGACTCGCGGATCGCTTTCAGTCGGCAGGTGAGTTCCGTGATGAATTGGCGGATTTAATGTTCCGCTTCGGTTTTCGAGTGGGACCGCGAAACCTGGGTGAAATCGCGAAACACTATTTCGACGTTACCCCCGAGGGCTACACCCAACTGAAAGAACAGGTCAAGAAGTGGGCGGTCACGGTGGAACGGCGTGCGCGGGCTTCCTCGGTGCCACCGAAAAGCGCTGCCCAACAAGAAATCACCACGCCTCCTGCCGCGATCGAGACCGGCGTGAACACCCAGCCATCAGGACGCGTTCGAGTAAACTCACAGGTGCAAGACCCGACAACGGTTTCGACCGAAGAGCCCACACGAAACCATTCCTCGGGTGATGAGGATCTGGATGTGGTGATCGATGGCGATGACAGTCGTGCAGCGATCCCGAAACCGGCGGCGGCAACGTCGGGTATGAACGACAGCACCCGTGCTGCGATGGCCTCGCTCGATCAGGCCATGAGCAAACCGATGTCCGTGGTGGTCCTCGACGACTACGATGCGCCCCCGCCTATCCACGGGCGCAATCCCGGAACGCCAGCGGGTTCATTGGGAACGCCGTCGGGTTCGATGCTTTCACCCATGCGTGACACGGGCTCGATGCCTTTTGCGACGCCACCCAACTACGGTGCCGTTCCGGCGGGTGCCACCACCGGCTCCTCGGGTGCCATCAATGTCGGTGGTGCGTTTGGCTCACCCTTCGCGGGACCACCGGGAACAGGGCCCGGATACGGTGCATACCCGTCGACAGGCATGAACAATTCCCCCACGACCGATCTAGGCCAGGGGCTCAACACAGGTGCACGCCCACCCGACAAGGGAGGCGACCTGTCCGTCATCGCACCGATGCGGGTTTTCGCGGATCTCGCCATTGCCGGGGAAACCGGTTTGCTGCGCTTCGAGCTGCAACCCCACGTCAAGGAGATATACCTCGTTCGCGGGGCCCCCGAATCAATCAACAGCAGCCTTAAAAACGAGCGCTTCGGCGAATACCTCGTGTCGCGCGGATTTCTCACGCCGCAAAATCTCGACATGACCATGGCACAGCTCCCTCGTTTTTCGGGCAAGGTTGGCGACACGCTGGTCGGCCTCGGGTTCATGCGACCGCTCGATGTGTTTCGTTTGCTTTCGCAACAGGTGCGCGAGCGCGTGATGGACATCTTTGGCTGGGTCCAGGGCTATTTCAGCTTCTATCGTAATGTTCGCAATCCACAGGAAGCCTTCCCGCTTGGCCTCGACACGTTCGAGATCCTCGGAGCAGGATTGCTAACGCTGCCCTACGACTTCCTCGAACGGCGATTCGCACGGTTTCTCGACTACCGTCCGCGGGCGAATCCCTACGGCCGTGTTTCGCCAGAATCGTTCCGGCTCGGACCCACAC
>JAYUPZ010000641.1:0-11915 GCA_043759805.1 Myxococcales bacterium
CCGGGAAATATGCTCTGGAGGCGACAGTCAAGACGACGGGCGACCGGGTGGAAGTCCAACACGGTAGCTCCAACGCCAAGGAGGGTGACGAACGGTATTACGGATGGAGCGTGATGACGCCGAAGGCCCTCGGTCCCAACGATCACCAGACCGGATACTTCGAGTCGAAGCAAACGTACATGCAGATCATGGCGTTCTCGATAAAGGGCGCGGACGTATCGTTGGATCTTCGGCCGCCCAACAATCGACGCCTCTGGAGCGGTAGGGGTAAGTTCACAAGTGGCGTGTGGCACGACTTTGTCATCCACATTAAGTGGTCGAGGGATCCCGCCGTCGGATTCATAGAGCTTTGGTTTGACGGCCAGAAGGTTGTCATTCAAACACCGGCTCAGACCCTGTGGGATGCCAATGGACCCTTTTTTCAGATAGGTTTTTTGAACGGGAACGCTGGGGAAGTGGTCCACGTGGATGAAGCGCGCGAGGGGACAACGCTTGCAGATGTGCAGCTTGCGCCGCTTGTGGCGGGTACTGGGGGCAGCGGTGGCACGGTTGCAACGGGGGGCAGCGGTGGCACGGTTGCAACGGGTGGAAGCAGTGGTACAGGTTCGGGACCAGTCAGTGGGGCAGGAGGCACGTCGTCTTCGGGCGGCTCCGGCGAACAAATGCCGACAGCGGGCAGCTCGGGTGAAAATGGAGGAAGCGGGCAGTCGGCCAATGCGGGCAGCACTGCGGGTGCAGCCGGTGGTGAGGTGCTTTCGCCCGATTCAAAAAAACGGGGCGGTGGATGTGCGCTCGGGGGTTTTGACAGCGCTTCGCAATCCCGCCTGCCGTTCGTTCTCGCGTTCGCAATGGCCGTCGTACTATATCGACGACGCCGATCCTAACCGGTCAATACCCACAGGCCCCAGGGCGCCGGTGGAAGCCGCGTTGTTTTCGCAATCGTGATACGTTTTCCCGACAACAGGTCTGTGACCTCTTTGCCTGCAAATAGACCCTCGCGAAAGCGCAGTCGGAATTCGGTGTCGACAGGCCCCAGCACAAATGCGACCGGCCGCCCATTCGAAAGACCCGATCGAACAATAAGTTTCGATGCACGGGAGGCCAGGGGGGATTCGATCTCAACGTCGCCCTGTACACCAGCGCTGGTTGCCACGAATGCCACGAAGTCTTCAAAAGACTGGGTCCACTTTTCGTGTTGCGCATCCCCTGGATAACTTCCGATATGGAGGACACGTCCCTTGCCGACTTTCACATCGACGACCAGACCCCCGTCGGGATGTTCGGCCCAGACCGAGGCCGATCCCGCGGGCAAGGCGTGGGTGTCGATGGGGGCGAGCCACTGTGTGTTGGAAAGCAAAAAGGTTTTTCCAGCCGTCTTGATCGTCATGCTGTCGGCCAACAGCGCGCGTCGGCCGACCTCGCGTATGCCGAATCGCCTGGCAAGGAAGCGTTCTTGGGGCGGGCGGTAGAACCCCTGTCGGTTAAACGCACCACACTCGGCTTCGACCACCAGTGTGCCGCCGCTGTCAACGAATTGCGCAAGCGCTTGCTCGACCTTTTCGTCAACGACGAGGCCGCGAGGCATAAATAGAATCGACAGTCCGGACAGATCAAGATGATCTTCTTCCACTGTCCGCCACGGAATTGAAGAGCGCGTCAAGGCCCGCGTGTAGTACTCAAGGGCGCGCCTCGGGGCATAGCCCGTGCCCGTTTGGCTGAAATGTAAGTAGTAGCTTTGTGGCGAGAAAAATACGCCCACTTTTGTTTCGCAAGGCTCGTAGGCCTTGATAAGGTCCTTGTGCGTTTCAAGCAGTTTGGATGTGGTACGCATGGCGGCCAGGCGTGCATCCGCGAAGCCATCGTTGCCGGTCAAACCGTAACCAGAAGATTCGCCGCCAAAGATCTCGTCGCGCCAACACCAGAACAACAAGGTGTCGATGCCTCCGGCGATGGCACCCCAGATCCACTTTTGTTGGTCGGCTGGTAATACCGGGTTGTGCGGCTCGATTCCCTGCGAAGCCCGGCCACCCTGAACCTCCGAGAACCAGGCCTTCTTGTTTCTGGCCGCCGAGTGTACATGCACCGTGAAGTTGGCAAAGGCCGCGTCGTCCATTTGCCACCAGGTCGGGAAGACCGACGAGCCGATGCCATCGACCACGTCGGCAAAGGCAAAGTCATTACCCCGATCAAGCGGGTAGCCGAAATTCGCAACATTGCCCGAGTGAAGCTCGCAGGGCGACGGTCCATGCAACGTCGCGGGGTGTACCGGATCGATCGCCTTTATCCATTCGTAGCGATTCCGTGCGTGTTGATTCGAACGCTCGGTAATGAAGTGAGTCCACGCCATCATCTCGGTATAGGTTCGTTTGGGAAGTTTGCCCGGCAACACCTCGTCCCAGGCTCCGTACCTTCGCTTCCAGCTTTCGTTGAGGCCTTTAAGGCCTCCGTAACGTTTGTCGAGCCAGCTTCGGAAAGATCGCAGCGTATGTGGGCAAAAACAGACGAAGTTTTCGGCCTGAACATTCCAGCGTGTTTCGTTCCAAATATCCCACGCCCGCAAGTGGGGCGCGTCCTTGTAGCGCGATACTACAGCGCCCATGAACTTGCGCATCCGTTCCCAGATCCCTGGGTGATCGAAGCAGCCGCCCGGCGTCAAACCGTAGTGCGATTCTGCCCGGTTGGAGGAAATGACCTTGGTACCGGTGTGGTCGATCATTTCACTGTCTGGCACGACGCGGTGAATCCACGGGGGATGTACTTCTGCAATGGTACTGATGATGAGCCCGAGATCATTCTTCGCAACAAGCTCAACCAGCCGATCGTAATCGTCGAAGTTGAATTTGCCCGGTTGTGATTCCACCCAGCCCCACATGACCCACAGCTGGACAGTATTGAGCCCGGCGTCTTTCATACGCGCGATGTCGGATTCCCAGTGTTGCTGTTCTGGAAAAGGTGCTCGGTAGTACTGCACCCCCAGTGTGAAGGCCGGATCTGCAGGTTTTTTCAGATGGGCGAAGCGGGATGATCGCGCCGCCTCTGCTCTTCCGAGCCACGGACCTCCTGCAGCCGACAAAACCCCCAGCCCCGGGACCACCGCATTCTTGAGAAGTTCGCGTCGTTTGATTCGTGACACTGTTGTCGATTTATATCAGCAAATCGGCAATCACGCCGGGCGCCAGCGTTGGTTCGCCGAAGTTTTCGATGGGGGATCCCCCGGCGCCGCGCACGCCCACCGCAGTCAAGACGGTGTTCCACAATCGATTGTTCTTGATGCCTCCAAGATCCACGAATCGGCCGGTCCGAAGCGCTCCGCCTGCTCGGCCCACGATCACGATTGGTATGTTACGCAGGTCATGGTTTCCGTTGCCGACCTGGTTGGTCCATAGCGACAGGCTTTGATCCAGTAATTTGCCGCCCGGAACGTCAACCTCTGCCAGGCGGTCGTTCAAATAGCCAAAGTGCCCGATGGCGCGCCGATCGAAGCCTGCATGCAGTTCAATTGCGTTCGGAATTGGCGGGCCTGAGCCACCGTCCGACAAGACCCGGTGTGAGATCATGTGGAAGCTGGGCAAGGTGGATCCGTTGATCGTGTATTTTATACCGTCGTTGTTGTCGCCGATCTTCAGCGTTGCAACCCGCGTGTAATCGGAAGCGAAAGCAAGCGCGATCACATCCATGTGCAGACGCACGGTTTCTTCGCGACCCTCGTCACTCTGGTAGGCGGCGCGACCGCCGTCGGTCCGTATCTCGAGTTTTTTCATGCGTTCGACCGTCGCCGCCGGAAGCTGTCCGGTTAGCTTGATTTCAAGATCCCGAACGCTTTGCAGATGTTGTTCGAGGCGCTTTTTGTCGTCGGCTCCCAGCTGCGCGTTAGCGGCCAACCCACGCAATTGTTTCCGAACGAGATCGTTGACGCTGAGTTTTCTCGCCGCGACTTTTTGGGCGAGAACGCTGTCGGTGGTCCCGAGGCCCGCCATGCGGGTGTACGCCGCAAAAGGACTGGATTCCGGGCTATTCGGTTGTTGTGACGCCTTGTACGAAACGTATCCCGGATTGCCGTATCCTTTACCGCCGGCCTCGTTGAAGCCCGCGTGCAGCGTCAAGGGACCCCGTCCTGCAGGATTCAACGCCGTCGCGATGCGGTTGTCGACGGATTCACCTTTGGCCAAACTGGAAGCCGCACCATCGGTGTCACCCGTTCCCGGTTGCGACGTCAGGCACTGGTTGTCGCCCCAGGTGTGTGCGCAGGCACCGCCTCCAGCGAACGGTAGGTTGACGCCACGGACGATCAACATGCGTTCCGCAAAACGTGAAAGGGTTGCGGTGGCTCGACTGCTTTCTTCCGCCAGCATTCCCGCCCGGGTAAGGGTCCCGGTCGCCCCTGGCCAGAACCGTTCAGGCTCCGAACCCAGGTTTTGTATCACGCCATTGCAGCCAACGACGAACACCGAGTACACCGGATTCGCAGCGTGCGCGGAACGGGCTGAAAACGCTTCAAGCCATGGCAGGCCCAGGGTAACGCCACCAATGCCACGAAGCACGCGCCTTCGGTCACCTCGATAGTTCAACTTTTTCATGGTGCCCTCGAGGCAAACGCATCACTTCCCACGATCCCAGTCACGAGCTCAGCCAACGCCAATCCCTCAACCGATTTTAGCGCCCTGGCATCCAAAAATGAGCTGTCGTCATCGTGTACCCGCCGTCCCCAGAGATAGGCGAACCACTGCGATGTGTAGCAGCGGTGTGCTTCTTGCGAAGCGGCGATGCGCGCGGAGAAATCGCGAGCGTTTCGGAAGGTTTGTGGGCCGTCTTCGAATTCGTACGTGCCCGAGGCGTCCACCGGTTTTCCATTGTCTGTGGTACGAAACCTTCCGAGAGCGTCGTATTCCTCCAGCGCAAAACCAAGTGGGTTAATGAGGGTCGCATGGCAAGACGCTCCACACGTTCCCGGCCCGGTGTGGTTATGCACCCTTTCCCGATTGGTGGTTCCGCCCGAGGTGGGCACGGGAATCACGTCGTCGGCCGGTGGTGGCAAGTTTTGGCAAAGAATGGCGCGGGAGATGAACACCCCCCGGTGGATCGGATCGGGATTGCGTGTGTCGGCGTAGGTCGCGAGGATGCCAAGGCGGGTGAGAAGGCCCGCGCGCTCATTGGTGTCGAGCAAGCTTTCCTTCGGCGTATCGGAGAAGGATCCTGCGACGCCATAAAGTGTTGCGGTTCGGCGATCCAGCCAGGCCTTCCGCGACAACAAGATCTCCGAAAGTCCACCACCTTCGGCGACAACGCCGTCCAGAAACGCGCGGGCTTCTCGTTGCAGCAAGCCCGGCAGCGCAGCATCAAACTCGGGAAAGAGGGTGCTGTCTTTGCGGATACCATCGAAGGCGGACAGCGCATAGAGCTGATGGTGTACATGCGCCATCAGCCGGCGTGAGGCGGGGGTCGCAAGCAGGCGTGCCGCTTGCGCCAACAGAACCGCGCGATCGTTCAGGTCGCCCTCTGTTGCAGCGGTTATCAACACGTCGTCGGGCATCGTCCCCGTGAGCGCATAGGACAATCGACTGGCAAGCTCGTGAGGCAATAACGGAGTGCCTGCCCGTCCAAGCTCCGGTCGATAGAGAAACAACGGCGATTGCAATGCCAGGGTGACCACGATTCGTACGCCATCGTTGAATGCGTTTCCTGTGCCGAAAAGATCGGCGCCCTTGTCGAAAAGCGAGCGGAGGTCTTGTTGCTCCTCATTCGAGAGCGGACGGCGGTAGGCTCGTGCGCCGAATCGTTCGATGAACGCGTCCCGATTTCCGGGTTTGTTGCCATTTTGGGCCACCAGGCGTGCCAGCGCAGTCGCATCGCCCGTTACCCATTGCGCGATCGCTTCGGCGGCCCGTTCGTAGTCGCCCCACAGATCGCCATCGATGGACAGCGCCTGGTTATCGTTCTGATTGTCAAAGCCCGATACGGCATCGCGCTTGAGCATGCGTGCGGTCGTTGTGATACGAGCCCGATCATCGATTCCCGTCAGGTCCGCGACCGTGTTTTCCCATTCAAAATGCGAGAGCCGGGGGAAGCGGGTTGTGGCGATTGCGGCGGGGTTGAGGTTTTTACCCGAGGTTCCACCCGTTCCTCCCTTCACGGTACCACCTTCGCCATTGGCGCCTCCTGCTGAAGGCCCTTGACCACCATCGCCTGAATCGTCCCCGGAACGACGCCCCGTGTCGTCGATGGTGCCGGTGCAAGCGCTTGTTGCGAATGCGGCGATTGCAAACGCAATACGGTAGGTACAGTCAGGCCGAACAACTGCCGTCGACTTCAACATCGCTTACACGTTAGTGTTGGCGGTGCGGGTTGGAAATCATTTTCAGCAGTCAGGTGCGTTTGACATGCGGATTCAGGCGGAAATGGGCGGCATAACCCTGTTGAGTCCGCACAAATGTTAATTGAAGGTGTGTGTTGACTGACAATTCCCGTCAGCTGGCGACGTGTATGGCGCCAGGTGTGGATGTGGTTTTGTATTGTTGTTAATACAAACGACGAGCGACACCCTGTTGAGCTACGGTAGCGTCGGGTCGCTGCCCTGATTCGACCCCACTACTCCTTGGCAGGAGTCGCTTTTTTCTTTGGGGCAGTCTTCTCGGCTTCGACACCAGATGTCGAGCGCAGCTCACTGGCTTCGGCTTCTGCGGCTGCTGCACGCGCTTCGAGAATCGAGATTTGATCTTCGAGATTCTGAATCGTATTGCGCATGGTGGACAGCTCTTGCTGGCTTGCAAGGCCAAGTGCGCTGCCCGCAATCCTGCCGGCTTCGTCAATCTTCTCCTTGACCGTTCCACCGACGGACATCGCCTTCATCGCGGCGTCCATGACCTTGGGATTGGTTACCATGCGCGTCACGCGCGGATCGGATGCGACCTTCATGGCCTGGCCAATCACCATGTCTTTCACGCTGTTGAGGAGCGACATGAGGGGGTTTTGACACGCGCCCCGAGCCGGGTCAACGAGGCCGCGCGGGAGAATCCACAGCCTTTCCCGGCAGGCATGGGAACCCCGGCTATACTGCCGCAAATGTCCATCGCGCCTCCCAACAACGACCGATTGGCGCAAGCCGGTCTGTCGGATAAACAGGGGCGAAAAATCGAGTACTTGCGGGTCTCGGTGACCGATCGGTGTAACTACCGTTGTACCTATTGCATGCCGGAAGACGGCATCGAGCACGCCCTTCGCGAGGATATCCTGAGCTTCGAGGAATTGGAGCAATTGGCGACTTGTTTCGCGCGCCTTGGGGTCAAGCACCTGCGCATTACCGGTGGCGAGCCCACGGTGAGACGGGACCTGGTACCGCTTGTCCTGCGGCTGAGAGGAATTGTCGGGATCGAAACCGTGGCGCTCAGCACGAACGGTGAACGCCTGGAGGAATTCGCTGCGCCGCTTTGGTCGGCGGGTTTACGGCGTTTGAATGTCAGTCTCGATTCTTTGCGAGCGGACCGCTTCCTGCGGATTACACGGCGCGGAGATCTGGGGCGGGTGCTTTCCGGATTGCAGACCGCGCGCGCAGCGGGTTTCGCACAAATCAAGTTAAACACCGTGGCGATCAAGGGGTTCAACGACGATGAGGTGGGCGAACTGTGTGAGTACGCGTTCGCCAACGGATTCGTACCACGGTTTATCGAGGTGATGCCGATGGCGGGGGGCGGTCTCTTTGTGCCGGGACAGTTGTTGTCAGCGGCAGAAATCCGGGAACGGATTGTGAAACATTTCGGCAACGCGGTGGTACCCGATGCGGATGGCCGCCTCGCAACCGGAGGTATGGGGCCTGCTCGTTATTTCAAGGTGCAGGTTGCCGGGCAAGCACAGCGGTTCGGCATCATTTCCCCAATGACAGAACACTTTTGCGATGACTGCAATCGTGTGCGGCTGTCTTCGGCAGGTCATCTGCATAGCTGTCTTGCTTACGATGACGCGCTGGATCTCCGCGCAGTCTTGCAAACCGGTGGCCCTGAGCGCGTGATGGAGGCTATCTTGCGTGCGGTGTCCGAAAAGCGGGATGGACACGTTTTTCAAGTTTCCGGCATTGGCGGGCCGAAAAAGGCAATGATCGCAATTGGTGGGTAGCGACGTGGAACCGTGGCTTTCGAGTATTCGTACGGGATCGATATGTGGCAAGCCGCCGGCCGACCTTACCGCTTAACAGCGAATAGCGCGTCAAGACGAGGCAACAGATCGGATTGGCCAAGCGCTTCTTCCAGTTCTCCCAGCAATGCGCGAACTTCCACCACGTCAACGTCGCCCGCCACCAGCAGCGAACGGACGTCGTCCAGATCTTTCCCGCGTCCCGCCAAGATCTTCATGACGACAAGATCGGTCGCATGCGCCACGGGAACCGTCACACCATCCATTGGCACTCGCGTAGATCGTGACAGGGCGAGCGACTCGAGGCCGGACGCAGCCAACACCAAATCCACCTCGAGGCCCGATTCGTGCGACAATGGTAGCACGGAACCCGATTCCAACAACTCTTCCGCGATGTCTGGGTATCGGTGGCGCAGTCCTCTTGAGGCTAAATCATCCAACACGGCCGCAAGATTTTCTCGAGCTATCTCTGCGGTTATGTCCACGTCCTGCGTCGCTCGCGGGGCACCCCGGACAGCCACCGCTTGCGCCCCGAAGATAAACCACGGTATTCCACGCCCGTCGAACACCTCCGCGACCAAACGCAAGACATCAGCGAGCGCGGACATGGGCCGCCCTGTTTAGTAGAACACGGATCCGCTCATGGGTCTGTCTATCGGCCTGCCGGTTCGCTTCGTCCGGCCAATCGGGTCGCGTGGCTCGGGTCGCCTCGTAGAGCTCAATGGATAGACGCACCTTTACTTCAACCGGCAGCCTAACCCGATCCGGCAATGCCAGCCGAGCCGGCGATTCCCAATCGCGCTTCGCGTAGGCGCGGAGTTCTTCTGGACGAAAGCGGGGTCGACTTATCACTTGAGGTATTGTAGCCGCCCTCGGATTGGATGTACCCGAATATTTACAGGTTCGCGGTCGTTCCATTACTCCTTCGCGCTACACTGCTGGCATGCGTACTACCGCCGATCTTCGTCGCTCCGTCACCCGCCTGCGCCGAGATTTCGAGTCGCGGCTTGCTGAACTCGTCGACATCCCCTCGGTCAGCGTCGAGCCCGAATGCAAGGCCGACGTGCTTCGTTGCGCCGACATGGCTGCCGGTTTTTTGCGCGATGTGGGTGCTGCCGTGCAGGTCGCGCCGACCAGGGGCTATCCCATGGTGGTGGGCAAACTTGGGGCTGACCCTTCATTGCCAACGGTCTCCATTTACAACCACCTCGACGTGCAACCCGCGGATCCGTCGGAATGGAAAACCTCGCCTTTCAAATTCAGCCGTAAGGGCGAGCGGTATTTCGGACGCGGCACCACCGATGACAAGGGACCGGCGCTCGCGGCCCTGCTGGGCGCCCGTCTTGCGATTCAAGACGGCGCCCCGATCAACATTCAGTTTCTCTGGGAAAACGAGGAGGAAATAGGCAGCCCGAATTTCGAGCAAGGGCTGTCGGCTCTTGCACGGGGCAAAAAAGGCTTTGCTACCGACAGTGTTGCCGTTTCCGACACCATCTGGATTTCCAAGGGCCGTCCCGCGTTGCCTGTTGGTCTGCGCGGCCTGTGTGGTCTCACCGTGAAGTTATCGACCGGTGCCAAGGACGTGCACTCGGGTACGACCGGCGGGGCTGCTCGCAATCCATTGACCGAACTGGCATCGCTTGTGGCCGACTGCGTGGATGCCCGCACGGGTAAGATCAAGATTCCAGGATTTTACGATGATGTGAAACCCCTGTCGGCGCGCGAACAAAAGAGCATTGCAAAGGCCGGGTTCTCTCGTAGTACGTTTATGGCAGCCCATGAGCTGACCAGTGTGCGGTTTTCAAAAGACGCCGAGTTGTGTCGGGCCATCATGGCGCGTCCCACCTTCGAGGTGCACGGTCTCACCGGCGGTTATCGCGGCCCCGGGATCAAGACCATCGTTCCCGGGCGTGGCGAGTTGAAGCTGTCCATGCGCCTTGTGCCGGATCAGGATCCGGGCACGATTTTCACCAAGGTTCGTGCCTTCATTCTGAAACGCATCCCCGACGCGGTGGTGCAGGCCGAAGGTTTGATGCATCCGTACCTCGGTGATTTGGATGGCCGTGAGCTGCAAGCGGCAGCGCGAGCGGTGACCGAAACCTTTGGGCGTCCCCCTGCGATGGTCCGCGAAGGTGGGTCAATTGGCGCGGTGCTCACGATGCGCAAGCTGCTGCGGGCGCCCGTGGTGCTCATGGGGTTGTCGCTGCCCGAACACGGCTACCATGCGCCCAACGAGAACTTCGACTGGACACAGGCCTCCGGTGGAATCGAGATGTTCTACCGATATTTCTGGGATCTGGCGCGTTCGGGCACACAGCGCTAAAATCCAAGGATGTCTACTGCGGCTCCCGAAGTTTTGAACGTGGCTGTACCTGGTGCGCCTCCTGGTGTAACGGGGCGCGTGCGTAGGCCGTGGAAGTTGCTGATAACGGTTGTTGCGGTGGCAGCGGGCGTCGCGACACTCATCATGTTCTCTCTCGATACAGCGGTTGCGCAGTACTTGGAGCTCAACGAGGCCCATCAAAATCTCGCCAAATACCGCGGAAAACGTCTGCAAGTGCACGGTTACGTTGTGGACGGCACCATCGCGCAGAAGCCAGGTTCATTGCAGTACCGCTTCGAGATCCAGGACAACCCGAAAGATCCGCGCAGCCGGGTCGTAGCGTATTACGAGGGTATTGTTCCCGATACATTTAAGAGCCGCGCCGAGGTTGTTGCAACCGGTGTCTTCAACGACAAGGGTGACTTGCAAATCGAAGGCGGGGGAATTATGGCCAAGTGTCCTTCGAGGTACGACGGCAAGAACGTCGATCTTTCCGAGATGGGCTCGGCAAAGGAAGCTGCGGGACCTGCTCGGGCGGCCAAGCCACAGGCAAACGCCGTGAGTTATTAGTCCCGATCATTGACGGGCCGGGCATCCCGGTGCATTTTACTCCGCGATGGCAGCCGGCAGTATCCGGCAGCCCTTTAATAACGCGAGGACGGGGGTATCCGTCTCGCCAAAGGAGAGAAAATGATCACGGTGAAACTGCCCGACGGGTCGCAGAGAGAATTGGCCGACGGTGCAAATGCAGCCGATCTGGCCACGAGCATTGGCCCCGGTCTCGCCAAAGCGGCGGTGGCGGCGAAGGTAGATGGCGCGATCGTCGACCTGCAACGTCCGCTGCCGAATGGTGCGACGGTTGCGCTTCTGACCAAGCGCGATGCCGAGGCAATTGAGGTCCTTCGGCATTCCGCAGCGCACGTGATGGCCGACGCCATCCTGCGATTGTTCCCAAGCGCGCAACTCACGATTGGCCCGGTCGTCGAGGACGGTTTCTACTACGATATCTTCTTGCCGGATGCCAAGATCACGCCCGACGATCTGCCGCGCATTGAAGAAGAGATGCAGAAGATCGCGGAAACGAGCGCGCCCTTTGTCCGCTGTGTGTCGACCTACGACGGTGCCAACGAACACTTTGCTCGCTACACGGCGATCGACGGTGGCAACAACAAGTTCAAGCAAGAGATCGTCGGCGACATCAAGGCCCGTGGTGAGGAACTCACGTTCTACAAACACGGTGACTTCATCGATCTTTGCCGGGGCCCTCACGTTCCGCATACGGGCTGGTGCAAACACACGAAGCTCACGAAGACCGGCGGATCCTACTGGCGTGCCGACGCGACCCGTGAACAGCTCACGCGCATTTATGGAACCGCGTTCTTCGACAAGGCCGAGCTTGCCGATCACCTCCACGTGATCGAAGAAGCCAAGAAGCGTGACCATCGCGTCTTGGGCGAAAAATTGGATC